>JAACDH010000250.1 GCA_009936995.1 Rhodobacterales bacterium | reverse complement strand
CGCCATCGAGGTCGCCCATGGCCGGTCCGAACCGAGGACAGACCTGAGTCCCTGAGCTAGGGTCAAGGCATTCGTCCGTGGCCACCGGGGTGTAGCCCGCGATCCGTTCCCCAGAGATCAACTCGTACTCGGGCGGCGGAGGGGGAACCAGGCACGAATCTGTGGTTTGAGTCGTTGTGATCGTCGTAGGAGCCGTCATCTCCGTGATGTGCCCACCGTCGACGCACCCAGCGAGCGCTACCCCTGCCCAGAACGTGACGCGCAATCCGACCTCTCGTGAATGCAGAACTTACCATACCATTCCGGGTATCGGACCTCTTAGTCCTGAGGAATAGCGCGCCTCAACCATTGTTCCAAACGAGCTCTCTGGGCGCGATGCAGTCGAATCGCCGGTCGACGCTCCTGAAGGAAGGCCTCAGCGGAGTCCACGCTGGTCGCGATCCCGTGCCGCAAGAGATAAGCCACCATCAACGTCGCACTTCGACCATGTCCTAGCGCGCAGTGCACATACACACCTTGACCATCGCCCATCCACGCCAAGCCCTCTTCGAACTCGGCTAGGGTGGGCGCGTTGGCGTCAAGCACCGGAATATTAAGGTACCGAAGCTCGGCGAGCGCGGCCGTCTCGGGAAGCTCGGCGGTGAGGTCCACCACAACCTCAACCCCCAGGCCAATCAAGCGTTTGGCCTCGGTGGTGGTGAGCTGTCCGCCGATGAACAAACCAGGCAATACCTCGGTAAAGGCAGGCTCTGAAGACATCTTAACAATCGAAAGTCCCACGCCTCCAACCACCAACATGGGGCCGTTTATCACCCAGGACCACCCCGGAATCCGCCCCTGGGCAGTCTTTCCGAAGAACGCGGGGCGATCGGAAAAGTAGGCGAGCGCCGGCGACACGAAACCCGTGGCCGCCACCAATGAGGCCAGCTGAAGGGGCACGGGAAGCGCCAGGACATAAGGGCCAACACCCAGCACCAAGGCGACGCCGCCGAAGAGGAAGCCGTACCTCATTGCAACGCGTCGCAAACGCCTGGCGGCGAGTAGTTAAGCCGATGCTGTAGCCGAAACTTTTTGCGGAGGTCGTTCAAACGAAGGGGCTTGCCTGCTGGAGTTCAGGCTGAACCTAACGAGATCTTGGAGCGCTTGGGTCGCTAAAGTAGAACGTAGAAGTACCTGACCCTCAATGGCCTGGTAGGCTATTTGAGCTTCTTGAGTAGGCCTTGTAGGGTACCCATGGTCCGCAGCGCGCCGAAGCCCACGATAGCCTCGACCACGGAAAGGTTCAGCTTGCTATTGGCGATGCTGCTGTTGGGAAGCCAGAATAGCTCGCTGCCCACCACTGCTAAGGCGTCCTCTTCGCTGGCCAAGGCCAGTACGTCGGAGGTCGCCCTTTTGGAGGGCGGTCCAGCCAAAAACAGGACGTGGAGCTTGCCCCTGGCAGCGCGGACCCGCTCGTTGGAGAACGGCTTGACCACAGCGATCTTCCGCAGCTGCTTGGACGTACGTAAAAATACCGGCATCGCCTTACCGTATTCGGCGTTTAGACCATCGCGAACCCGCTTTACGCGCTCATCCTCTTTACCGTTTTCGACGAAGATCACGTTGCCGCTGGACCGAAAAGGCACCGCCCTAGCGAAGCCTACCTTCTCGATTACCTTGCAGAGATCTGCGCTGGTGAGGGTTCGCATTCCGACTTTCATTTCACGCGCAAAGGCGACCGATAGGCTCATGAAACAGGAATAACCCTCCACGCAGACTTGTGGAGCAGAGAGCGTCAGGTACCCGACCCTCACGCCCTCATTGGAATAAGCGCACGAAACCCGCCGGTCGCTTCACGGCATCGTGGAGGCCAATCCGCTCGCAGTGGGCCATGGCGGCGAACACGCTGGCTTCGTCCCAGGCGTCGCCTATGAGCTGCAGGCCCACGGGCAGTCCGTCGTGCATGGCCACGGGCACGGTTCCGGCGGGGAGGCCCATCAGGTTTCCGAGGAAATTGAATCGGGTCATCGCGGCGGTGCCAGCCGGGGCTAAGATCGCCGTCTTATCATCGCTTTGGGCGTATGGCGGGGCGACGGTCGCGGTGGTCGGCATGGCCAACAGGTCGACGTCACAGAAGGCCGTCGCCACGTTTCGACGCAGGTCGGCGCGGAGCCGTCCGGCCAGCAGGTAGTCGCTGGCTGGCACCAGGCTCATCATCCGCAGCACGATGGCCAGCTCGTGGCCAAACTGTGGTCCAAAGCGCTTGAGGTCGTTGGCCAGGTTGGCCGCCGTGTCGGACGCGATCGCGATAGCGCCGATGGCATTCACCAGGCCCACGGTCGGGATCTCGACGTCAACGATCACCGCAGCCTCGGCCTCGAGTGCCGACAGCGCTGTGAGGACCGCCTGAACGATGGCCGGATCGGCGTCCTTCATGTCTTCGCGCATCACGCCAATGCGGCAGCCGCGCACCCCGCGTCCCAGGGCCTTCCGCCAGCCGAGGTTCTGGTGACCGTCTGGTGCAAATCGAGTGACCAGATCGTCTGGATCGACGCCAGTGAGCGCCTCAAGCTGATCGACCAAGTCCTCCACCGTCTGTGCAATGGGCCCGGTGTGTCCGACGGTGCCGCCAGACCAGCAGTCCCCCGTTCGACCGACCCGAACAAAGCTAGGTTTAATACCAAATACGCCGGTAAGCGCCGCCGGAATTCGAATCGACCCACCCCCGTCAGAGCCCACCGCGCTGGGGCACAAGCCAAGACTCACCGCCACGCCGCTGCCCGTGGACGAGCCCCCCGGGGCCCGCTCGGGATTGTACGGATTTCGCGGACCCACAAAGTGCTCCATGATGCCCACCGGGTTCAGCCCCCACTCCACCGCGTGGGTCTTGCCCACAATCACACTGCCGGCACGATCGAGCTGCTTGACCACCCAAGAGTCTTCGGTAACCAACTCTTCTCTGTAGGCCGCTCCGCCGCGTGTGGGCACGCCCTTCAGGTCGAACTGGTCTTTGATCGGCACCGGAATTCCGTCGAGGGGACCCAGGGCAGTCCCCGACTTGTACCGTGCGGCCGACGCCTTGGCCTGGGCGCGGGATCTGTCCTCGTCAATCTCCAAAAATGGACTTCGAACGCCCAATGACTTGTGCTCCGATAGGATTCGATCCAACACCGACTCCGGTGAGGCGCCCCCAGCGAAGGCCGCGCGCATTTGGGCACCCGACTGTCGCCCCCCGGTCACCTCGGGCACCCCCAGCTCGGCGTCGTGCCACTGATGAGGAGGACGGCCTGGAATGGGGAACGGCGCGGGGTCTAAGGGCCGCTTAGGCACCGTCGCCCGCATCTCGGGCACCCGAAAGTCCTTGCACATCACCGACCAAATCACGTGGGCGATGGGGGAGATGTTGAGCAAGCTGCGCAGGGCAGCGACAGAGGTGCCGGTGAGGCGAAGGTCGGCCACGATGGAGTCCAGGAGCGTGAGGTGTCGCGCAGTGTAGCAAGGGGAAACAGCGTACTAGCCGTCGTCCTCGTCGTAGGCCGAACAATCGTATTCGAGCACGTCGTCGACGTAGCGCCTAAAGATGTGGTGCTGCTCGGTCATGTACTCGGCGTAGTCGATGGCCACCTCGCGGACGAGCTCGCGGTAGTCGTCGTGTCGGGTGTCGACGGACGCGGTAATGGCGGCGTCGACCGACCAGGGCACCAAGCTCGGGTCAAAGTCTTCGTCGGACCGGCCATGAGACGTGGCGAGGATGAGCCCCCACTGCTCGGAGGTCTCGATGAAGTCTTCGGCTGTGGGCAGGTCGTTTTCCGGGTCCAGCGCGTCTTTAAACGGCGAGCGTTCGCGGACCGAGAAGAAGCCTAGAGAGGTCTCGACGTCGCCCAGGTGGTCGTCGGCGTGGAGCCCTAAGGCACGCTGAGCCGTGGACACCCGATGGCCGTGGTTACCGAGGGAGGCCGGGAGCAGCTGGCCTTCGCTTAAATGGATGGCAGCGGCGGGCTCAGCCTGGCGTTTAAAGTCGAGGATGCGGTCGTCGTCCCCCGCTACCGTGGCGCCCTCAATGAGGACATAGTACCGAGGCGTTCCCAACGAACCCAGACCTTGGTTCACCCTGCGGGCCACGTCGACCACGGTGAAATAGGCGCCGTCACGACCGAGTCCGCCCGTGAGGGAGTCTTGATAGTCCAGCAAGCTGGCTACAATCACCTGTCGCTCATCGTCCGTGGCCGGTCGGAGTTCGTCGTGAACCAGCAAGCGCTGCCCGTTGACCACGTCGGTCCAGTTTGCGAGCATTTCGACCCGGCCGTGGTCGTCTTGGACATCGTCGAGGAAGTCCGACAGGCTGCCCTTGGTGTTGCCTTCGGTAAAGCTGCTTGAGACCACAATATCGGTCGCCAGATCGTCCATGGTGTCGAGGTATTCCTCGCTCATGGCGTCCATCGCGTCGATCACCGTGCTGCTGTGGAAGACACCCACCTGGTCCGACAGCAGCACCATCGACGTGGCCAGGCGCCAGACGTCCATCTGGTGGTCGAAGATGACCGCCTCGTCGAAGTCGTTTAGGTCGTAGACCACATTGCCCAGGTTGTCGTCGAAGGATCCGTAGTTCAGCACATGGGCGTCGCCTTGGATCCACGTCGCGGTCTGGGGGTTGCCGAACTCGAGCAGCCGCTCGTCTTCGCCCAAATCAGTCCACCACAGGTGGTTCGTACCCCGAAAGAATGCGTATGGAGACTCCGACATTTTGCAGTACTTTCGCTGCTTATCGTTGTCGGACTGCCACGCGTTCCAGGCCTCGATATCGGGCACAGAGGAGTCCTCGGTGAAGTCCGGGACGGGTTCGTCCGGGACACACGCACACAGGACGATCAGCAGCGGCAGCGCACGGCTCATGACCTATTGTATCGCGGGATCTCACCATTCAGATGTCAGTTTTTTAGTGCTGGCGATCTTTTGGCCAACCTAGAGTTGGGTGAGACTCCAGCGGCCTCGCAGCTGTAGACCAGCCTTACGGACCACGTTGCGCGTCTCCGTTCTTCGGCGCGACAGATGTCCAAAGGGCGAAGCTACACACAGGTTTAGGTTTCTCAAATTCATGGGGCCATTTTGTGCGGTTCGCTCCCAATAACGGTGACAGGTGTCTGTACGCCGGCCGCTGCCCGAGACCCGTGACCCCAGACTTCGATGGCGCAACCTCGCCGCCCGTGGCGGTTTGCAGTTCGGCTTTCGACCCACCGGCGTCACGGTCTCTGTCGACTTCGACTCAGCTGACGAAGCAGAGGTGGCGCTTTGCGCGGCGACTGCCCACCTTGTCCACTCGGACGAAGGAGACGCCTGATGCCTGCCACCACCGACCTCGCGACAGCCAATCACGACGAGATTGGAGGCCACCGTTCGCAGATATTGTTCGTGCGCCGGGGGTCCCGGATTCAGAAGAGGAGCGGGCACGCTTTCGCCATGGAGTTCCGCGAAACCCATGGCAAGCGCCGGAGGGGAATGACTAGTATCGACCTGCGATGCGATCAGAGTCGACCAGTCCACCGATGTCGAAGCAGTTGCCAGACTGCCGGTCGTCCGTCAGCATGAACAACTGCTCATCTCCGACTGTGAACGAGTCATTTGGTAGCGGATAGCTATTGTTATAGCTGACTTTGTAGTCATCGGCCTCCACGAATGCCCAGGGGTTATGAGGCGATGGGGCGCGGGCGAGTTGGGTGCCGTTCACCCATACATCCGTGCCCTCGAGACGAACCGTCTGACCGGAGAGCCCGATGACCCGCATGGCCCAGGTGGCCTTCTTGCCCTCAGCTTTCACCACCAAGACATCCCCAGCCGCCACCTCGTCGAGCCCGCTAATGGGGACCACGTTGTGCATCGCTTTCTTTGGAAACCCAACGCCCATGCAGTTGCCCCACACGACGTAATTTTCGCCGGGTCCGCCAAGTCCGGATTGCGCGTAGAGGCCCAGGGAAGCGGCGCAAGCGACAATCCCGGCAAGGAACACGGGCAGAGAGGGGGCTTTCGGCATAGGTCAGCATATGCGAACGGAATGGTTGGGGCCACCAGGATGGTTGCGTCTCGCCTAGGCGCACACCACCACCCAGGCCGTCAGCGTGGTCGTCCTGCTCAAGACGACAACTTGCACGCAGCCGTGATCCATCGGGACGATGACAGCGAAGGTATTGAACGGCGCTGCCGCTACGTACTAAGGCTACCCCACGATCGCAGGCGACTGGACCCGCGCCCCCATGGGCTACTCGCGCTTCCCGATACGCCGGAAGGGCCATAGACTTGCAAAGGAGATGCCCTCCTGTTTCTTCTGCCCTGCTTTTTGACGGAGCTTCCTCGATCTAGGCTCCAGCAACGCATTGCCAATCCAGTGAGTCAATGCACGCTTGAGCGCTTTTGAGTCGCAATCATGGGCCCAATTCGTTAGAATTCACGCTGCAAACTGCGTGGGGTCCGATTCGCAAACTAGATTCCCATGAAGGTCTCACTTCTCCATCCACCAGAGGGTACTCAAATTGGACGTCTCGCTTTTTCATAAATACGGGGGTATTCAGACGATTTCGACATTGGTGCAAGACTCGTACGAAGACATCTTGCTCGAACCCATCTTGGCGCCACTATTTCAAGACGTGGATATGGCTAAATTGCTGGACCATCAGGTCAAGTTCTTCTCCCACGTGCTTGGAGGACCCGCCCATTATGAGGGGCGGTCCCTAGAGTCCGCACATCATGGCCTGTCGATCGGGGATGACCAATTTCAGAAGCTCGTGGACATTCTTCAAGCAAACCTACAGGAACTCGGTGTCACGCCTGACGACGTCGAGTCTATCTTAGACATTGTACGTTCCGCTAAGGGGAAGATCGTCCAGCATGCCTAAGGAAACCCCAGGTTTTCGGTTCCTAGAGCGAATGCCGTCGGCTTGCATTCTGACGCCAGCCAACGCGGTGGGTATTTGTGCTTGGAACCAGCGGGCACAGCGGATGTTTGCGATCGAGGAAGGCACGTCTCTACTGGATATCCTGCCTCGTCTCAAGATTCGGCGATTGCACAGAAAGCTCGAGGAAGGCAAAGATTTCCAGGTCTTGCTACAGGCAGACCTCTCGTCTCAGGGGTCGCCATTCCTCGTGAGGGCGCACCGCATTGAAGAAGAGGCGGTCGCGTTTGACTTGTTGGAGGTCATCGACGCGACAAGCGTGTTGGGTGACGCCGAAATCTACCGGTCGTATGCCAGCCTCTTAGAGGTCAATCAGAAGAATATGGAGATCCGGCTGTCCTCTTTTCCGGAGGAGAGCCTAGACCCCGTGTTGGCGAGCTCTCTGCAGGGCAAGATCACCTATCGTAATCCCGCAGTACACCGACTGGTTGTCGACCTGGCGTTGCCTTCCGAGGACGCGCTTCTTCCCGTCAATCATGTAGATTTGGTGGCCCAGACGGCCCTCAACCCGGACGAGTTCTTGACGGTCGAGACGAACCACGGAACACGGGTCTTTGGGTGGAAATATCGGTCCGTGCTGGGCGGGAAACTGGTTCATGTGTACGGCAACGAGTTGACAGCGGTTCGAATGGCCGAGGTGTCGCAACGCAAAATACAGGCGCAACTTGAGCACATGAAGCGTGTGGCGTCGCTCGGGCATCTAGCGGGTGGAATTGCTCATGACTTCAACAATATTCTCACTGCGGTCATTGGGAGTGCACAGCTGGCCATGGAGGAGCCCAATGACGCCCCGTTTGTGCATGAGAATCTCGAGGAGATCTTACTGGCATCAAACCGGGCCAAAGGGATTATTTCGCAGATTCTCCTCTTCAGCCGTGCAGGGGACGAGAAACAATTCCCGGTTTCAATTCAGGGGATTCTCAAGGAGACGATTCGTCTGCAACGGCTGTCTTTGCCAGAGACCGTTCATTTGCGACTCGAGATCAAAGACCTGAGTGAAATGCGGGGGCTTGTTCTCGGGGACGTCAATCAGCTTCATCAGGTCTTCATGAACTTGCTCGGAAATGCCGCGCACGCGGTTCGCGAATCTGGTACCCAGATTTTAGTGCGAATGAACACTATCGCGGCCACCCCTCTAACACCCTCCATGATTCAAATCGACGTGACCGACGACGGTGTCGGAATGGATGACCAGACCCTGAAACACATGTTCGACCCGTACTACACAACGCGTGGATTCGGCGAGGGAAGCGGGCTCGGCTTGGCGGTCGCCCATGGCGTTGTGACGAAGTACGAAGGCCGAATCGAGGTCCAGAGTACGCTCGGAAGCGGAAGCACTTTCAGCGTTCTGCTTCCATCCTTTACGGGCGTTTCGGATGCAGAACATTCTGAGAGGCCCCCGACAGCGATGTCGCCTATTGGCGCTCGGCTTCGGTTGATGGTCGTCGATGACGAGCCGGCGGTCGCCCGGGTCACGGGCTTAATGTTGAAGAGGCTGGGACACAACGTTCAGACCTTTTTCGAGCCGGCGTTGGCGTTAAAAGAACTGAATCGGTCACCGGTCGATTGCCTCATCACGGACCATTCCATGCCCGGAATGACGGGCATAGAGCTCACCTCCGCCGCCAGGACCCTGTACCCAGAACTTCCGGTCATCATTTGCTCCGGCTATGGCGCCCGATTGGACGAGCAGTTGGTTCTGGGGGCCGGAGCGCGTGCCTTGTTGTGGAAGCCGCTCGACTTTACGCTCCTGAGCCAGCTGGGTCAGTCCGTTGCCACCGATTCGCCTCCCCTGCCCTGAACACCGAAGGTAATGTGGGCTGAGGGTACAGGCCATCGGCGCAGTATACTGACGCACGAGATGCGCCCACGCTTCTGTTCCTCCGTATCGACCAAGGTGTTCCATGACCAAACTAGCCCCCCTGTTTGCACTCATTGGCCTGTGGGCATGTACGGCCGACAGCACGGAAATGCCACCGACCAAACCAGAACCCACCAGTACCAGCTCAACGACCACGGGGACCACCACCACCACCGCCACCACAGGTACCACAAGCACCGACACCGGCCCACTGCCGCAGTTCGACTGTGCGACGGTGCCCGATACAGCTGGTCCAGCTGTCCCTCTCGACGCACCACGCGGTTACAACGACATTGTATTCGACAGCGCTGGCACCCTGATCGGCAGCGATGAGAACGTCTTTTGGGCAGCCACGGCGCCCGACACGGCGACCATTTACGCGGCGGGCATCGGGCAGGTTTACAAGATGGGCGTGTTGCCCGGCGGCGATATCGTGGCGGCCCGATCTGCCGGCGATGGCGGCGGCGTAATTCGCGTCGATAGTTCTGGAGGGACCATCGTGCTCGCGCCGGGCTTGAACGGCTACGGGCTGGCGGTGGGGAGTGACGGAAACATCTATCTGGCCACCAATTATACCAGCGGCGCCGAGGCGATTATTCGCATCGACCCGGCCACCGGCGACGGCGAAATGATCGTTGACACCGGTCCCTATCCCGCTCGTGCTATCGCATTTAATCGCGATTTCAGTCGCCTGTATTTTGGCACCATGAACGGGGGGCGGGTGTACGGCGTGGACCTGGACGTGAATCTAGATCCTGTGGGCGATCCCGGCTTAATCGCCACCGTGCCCGACGGCTGGCACGACACCGTCGAGGTCGACGCCTGCGGCCAGATCTACGTGGGATCCGTGTTCAGTTCCTCGATCTTTCGCATCAACCAAGACCTGTCGATCATCGAGATCCTAGATTGGACATTCAATACCTACGGCCACGGTCTGGAGTGGGGCTCAGCAGCGGGTGGCTGGGATGAGTTCTCGGTCTACGTCACCCATCCCTACGTTGGCTCCCGGGTCGACGCCTATGAACTGGGTGTGCCCGGCGCCCACTGGGTGGGCGATGTGATCGGCGGCGTCACGCTGTAAACACCCAGCCACGTTCACCTGCACCTCAAGGGTGCATGGCAGGGCCCTATTCCGACGCATCAATTGACTCACACCACCATCCACCCAGTGCGAAAATGACGAAACTTGGCGTAAACGTTCTGTCCCTCTTCCCCTTCACTGTGCTGCTCGCAACACTGCTGCTTGGATGCGGGACCTCTGAACACGACACGGACCCACTCACGACCGGAAATCCCACCGGAATCAACGATTCGGGAACCACTTCGACCCAGCAGGGAAACACCGTCACCTTCACGGTGTACGTCGACGACATGTGCACTGAGCTTCCCCCGATAGACAGCGTCGTGTTGCTGAATGCGACCAAGCCCTGCAACGAGACCCCTGACGCTTCCATTAGCGAGCTGGTCTGCCTCTCCGATCGAATCACCTACACGAACCACCCCAACAACAACGACTGCTCGACAGCGGGAATCCCAAACGAGTTAATCGTGGGAGCATGCCAAGAGTTTCCGGGGCCCGTTCCCACTTGGAAGCTCATCGAGGCCGACAGCTACACCTGCCTGACCGCCGGAGCCTAGCAACTCTGGTGCGTTCGTTAAGGCGCCTGTTCAAGCGCTCGAAATCACCCGTATTCATTTATTAAACCAATCTTTTCTTCACTCCGAAGCGTAGAATTTACGATCTGTTTTAGCCAATGAGGGGGCCATTACCGCGTTGGGGGTCATGGTAGCCGCCCTCGGCGAGATCTATCGTTCGTTCGTTGGGCAAACGAACGAAATCCGGGAAACGCATGCAGTGGACGCCCGAGGGGTGCGTGCCCACAACGCAGGTGTCGTTGCCAACCGGATCTGGACCGCAGCAGATGGCGTAAGTCGCGCAGACCTCGCCCGGGCGATCGGGCTGTCTCGCTCTACGATCTCTGCCATCGTTAGCGCCGTGCTGTGCGATCCCCGCAGGCGCGTTCTGTTCCGCGTTAGCGTGGGGCGACGGGCACATTGGCGAAGAGATCTTTCGAGGGGCGACTGGGATCGCCGGAGAGATCGGGCACACGACCGTGGCGGTTGAAGGTGGGTATCCGTGTCGGTGCAGTCTGACCGGCTACCTCGAAGCCGAAGTCGGGTCGGCGGCCCTCGTGCGACGGACCCGCTATGCCATCGCCAACCTCATGAACCTGGAAAGAGTCATCAACCCCCGGAAGGCTTCTGGCCCGCCGGTATTTGGCGGGCCATTCGCGATGGCGTCGTTCTGCGCGGCTCCTTTGCCTGGTCGCTCTTCGACAACTTCGAGTGGCAAGAGGGGTACTCCCAGCGGTTCGGACTGGTCTGCGTAGACTACGAGACGCTGGAGCGGCTGCTAACGAACTCTGCGCGTTGGTATCAAAAGACTATCTAGCACCATGGCGTCTCGCGGCCAAGTCAGCCGGACTGAAGGTCCTCGGGTGTCTTCAGGAGGGGATCCGCCAACGCCCTGACCGCACTTTCCGATACGACAAATCGGGAGAAGCGCCAATCGTCCTTCTTATCCTCTCTGGGCACTTCGCCCGTGGCTAATACTTGTTCTCAAACAGCCTAAGGGCCACACCACCAACGAAGAGCGGGTCGAGGCGAAGGTTGTTGAGCAGCGCACTGAGCTCGCCAGAGTCTAGGAAAATTCCGTGATCTGTGCACCAGTCCATGTGGACGCCGTGGTGCTTTTCAATGGCCATCTGCTTCTGACAGTACGGGCAGTTCAGGGTGCGGCTGTGGTCCACATGAGTGACGTTTTCGGTGCGAAACAAGTCGGTGAAAAGAAACGTGCCATCGCGATGGCGCTCCGTCTCGGTGATTGAGAGGAGCTCGCTCTTGTCGAGCCAAACACCATGGGATTCGCACACGTCGATGTGGATGCCATCACGTTCTTTTTCGGTCATCAGATCTGCACAAACGGGGCAATCGGCCATGAGGGTCTCCAGAGTTTTGCCAACGGTCTAACGGACAGGCATCTGCTCAACAACTTCCGAAAGAGCGACTTGGGTTCTGCTACACCCGATCATGATTGTGCACGCTGGGCTGGGCGAGGAACACAGATTCAGGGTCCATTACCAGGGGGACCGCCACCAGGAGGACCGCCACCAGGGGGACCACCACCAGGGGGACCACCACCAGGGGGACCGCCACCAGGGGGGGGACCGGCGCCAGGGACCGTGACGGGCACCATCACCAGGCTGGTATTGCCCATGACATCTTCACAGGACACATCGACCCAATATAGGCGCTCAGCCGCTCCATCCCGCTCGGCCCTCAGACTGAGCGAGAGCTCGGAGACGATGTCGTAGTCGGCGTTGGGAGACCCCGGAAGATCAATCGGTTGGTTGCTGGTCACCGACGCGATCGAGCAGGACACACCGCACCCCTCGGCCACAACATCGAGCTGGACGGGAACGAGCGAGCCATCGACGGGCCAGAGTGCGTCGGGGGTCGCTGTCGCGCTGACAATATCCACGGTTGATTGCTGACCAGGTGAGAGAGAGGTGAGAAACGAGATCTCTTTCGGGGCGCTACTGTCTACGAAAAGCTGGCCTTGCAACCCTATACCCGTGTCTTTGGGGCCAACCGTCATCGTGGCACCAGTCGTCGCCTCCGTGCGGTCACACCAAGGGCCACCGGTGCATTGATACTCTTGGTCGAGTTGGGCTGCGGTCCAGCCGTCCTGATTCATAAACCTGGCGAACTCAGAAGCACCACCCCACGGACATTGCCACAAGCGCCACCCTTCGAACACAGCATCGCCCTGCATCTCGACAGACATACTGATGTCCCCAGAGACATCCGTCATCTCAACCACAGGCAGACTGGGCTGACCCGATCCCTTATTTTGAGTCCAGGACCAGGGACTTGGGAACGAGAGGTCGCCGTCGGAGTACCTGCTGGCGATGAAGTCGACGGACCCTGTGTCGACAGAGAACTCGTACACCTGATACAGGTTCGAGCCACACGCAGTCTGTTCCAGACGGACCTTGAGTTCTTGATAGCTTGGAACCACGAACTCGGTCACCCGGTGGTTGGGACTGACCACATCCGAAATGACGTGCATCCCAGTGGCAAGCACGTCGGACGATCTGCCCGAGTTAACGTCGCAACTCAGGCCGTTACTACTATTGTAAACCGGGTGGTAGGACCAATGGTCACTCGACATGGCCTGACGCCAATCCCCTGCGGATTCGAAGAGGTACAGGGTAGAGTGGCAGCTGCCCTGCGCGGCCGTCGTCGGGCCGGTTGGGTCGAACACCACACCGTGCCCACCACATCCCCAGATGCTGCCAAATTCATCGATGCCGAACGATGCCGAGCCGTCGCCTACGCCGTCCGAGATGACAACTTCGACCGCGCTCGCCCTGACCGAAATTAGGAGGAGACCCATACCTAGCATGCTTATCATTCTGCCCTCGACTCGAAGTAGCATTCCTAGCCGATCGGACAACTGCAAGCAAGCTTCGACGCGAACTTCCGAGAACGAAGGGCGGAACGCTGGCGACGGGGGGCTCTAATGCTTCTTACCCTCAAGACCATCGCCGAGATGTTCTTTGTCCCCTGGCACGAACACGCGAGCGCCTCCCCCTGATCCCAATGTCGCGAATCTTCGGACAAAGATTCGAGTTTAACCGAATTATCGGCGTTGTTCCTACTTGGCATGGTGTCTGCACAAGATGACACCAACAAGCCATGGAGACCCCGATGAACCGTTCTGCCATTATTCTACCCCTCGGACTGCTGATGTTCGCCACTGGATGCCCTAAGCCAGAAACCGCCTGCACCAATGATCTCCGTTCGTCCATCACCCTCAATGTGTTCGATGAATTTGGCGACGCCATTGACGCGGCGATGGCCACCTACTCGGTGGACGGCTCGGCCGTCGAGGACTGTGACGCGTTTGGCGACGGCACGATGTCGTGTGGCAACGAGCTCGGCGGTGAGTTCACCGTCACCGTTGACGCACAGGGTTTCACCCCCGAGGTATTCGTCCAGTTCGTCGATCAAGACAAGTGCCACGTCATCACCGAGCACGTAGACGTCACCCTCAGTCCCACCGCCTGCACGGCCAACATTGTGCCCAGCGTGCAGGTCACGGTCACCGACAGCCTAGGTCAAGACGTCACCAGCGGCGACGTAACCTGGAACATGGCCGACGAGGATGACCTTCCAGAGCCCTGCTTCTACCAAAATAATGTCTGGAACTGCGGAGAGGAGGTGGCGGGCGAGCTTATCATCGAGATTAACAACGCCGACTTCTACGCACCCTACGCCCAGGTCGTGACGGTAGACGCCGACGACTGCCACGTGATCACGGAGCAGCTGGCCGCGGTGCTCGAGTTCCTGCCGGACTACTGACGCCTATGGGCACAGCGCGAAATGGCTGACCCATTTCATGCCTCAAATTCTACCGGAAGAATCGGTTAGCCAGTCCCAGGTCGCGCCTTGATCTTCGCCCCCTCTGTCGCCCTGACAGGGGCAGCCATCTCTGCGCGCACCCATTTGAGTCCTTTTCCCGCACTATCGACCGTATCGATGAAAAGCAGTAACCCACCGGTTCACTGCAAAACTGGTGTCCAGCGCCAGCGACGGCTATTGAGCTGACCTGTTCTGGAGCCCCCTATGCGCATGTCCCGCCTCGTCGGTCGTCAAATCAAAGAAGCCCCCAAAGACGCCCAGACCGCGTCGCATATCTTTATGATTCGCGGTGGATTTGTTCGCCCGGTGTCGGCCGGAATCTACACCTTGTTGCCCCTCGGCAAGCGCGTCACCACCAAGATCGAGGCCATCATCCGCGACGAGATGAACCGCATTGAAGGCCAAGAGCTGATGATGCCGGTGGTGCTGCCCCGCGAGCTCTGGGAAGAGACCGGCCGCTACGACAGCGTCGGCTCCGAGCTGCTTCGGGTCAAGGACCGCAACGACAAAGACATGCTGCTGGCCATGACCCACGAAGAGGGCGTGTGCCACATCGCGCGCACCGAGATCTCCTCGTACAAGCAGCTGCCCGCCATGCTGTACCAAATCCAGACCAAGTACCGCGACGAAGCCCGTCCCCGCGCCGGCCTCATCCGCGTGCGCGAGTTCACCATGAAGGACGGCTACTCCTTCCACGTGGACCAAGAATGCCTAGAAGCGTACTACGAGCGCGCCCACGAGGCCTACGTGCGCATCTTCAAGCGCATCGGCATGCCCTCGGTCGTGTCCATCGAGTCCGACACCGGCATGATGGGCGGCAGCATCGCCCACGAGTTCATGGCGTTGGCCGATTGCGGTGGAGACACGTTGTTCTTGTCTCCCGACGGCACCAGCTACAAGGCCAACCGTGAAGTCGCCCGCACCGCACTCACCTTTGAGGGCGGCGAGCCCATGGCCCTCGAGAAGGTCCACACCCCGGGCCAAAAGTCCATCGAAGACGTCACCAACTTCGTCAAGCTGCCCACCACCCGGGCCGGCAAGGCCGTGTTCTACCGCGACAGCGACGGAAAGCTGGTGTTTGCGGTCATCCGCGGCGACCTCGACGTCAACGAAGGCAAGCTCCGCAAGGTGGTCGGCTCAGCCCTAGAGCTGGCCTACGACGCCGAGATCGAAGCCGTCGGCTGCGTTCCAGGCTACGCCAGTCCACTGGGCGTCGACCCCACCAAATGCCGGATCGTCTTCGACCCCAGCGCCGTCGAGTCCGCCAACCTGGTCGTTGGTGCCAACGAGACCGACTACCACCTGTTGAACTTCAACTTCGCCCGCGACATGGCATCAGTGGCCGACCAAGTCATCATCTCCGACATCGCCACCGCCCGCGCTGGCGACCCCTGCCCCGTCACCGGCGAGCCGCTGGTCGAGCAGCGTGGCATCGAGGTCGGCAACATCTTCCAGCTTGGCACCAAGTACTCGGCCGCCATGGGCTGCAACTTCCTCAATCAGCAGGGCAAGAGCCTACCGTTGATCATGGGATGCTACGGCATCGGCGTGGGGCGCGCGGCCGCCGCCGTCATCGAGCAATGCCACGACGACCGCGGTCCCATCTGGCCCATCAGCGTCGCCCCCTACGAAGTACACATCGTCGGCTTGAACCACAACAAAGAGGTGGTCAGCGACGTCTGCGGCGAGATTTACGCAGACCTCCTCGCCGCGGGCATTGAAGTGCTCTACGACGACCGCAACAAACGTGGTGGATTCGCCTTCGCAGACGCCGAGCTCATCGGCTGTCCGTTCCGCATCACCGTGGCACCTCGTGGCCTCAAAGAGGACTTGGTCGAGATGAAGACCCGCGATGGTTCGGTCGACATCAAGGTGAACGTGACCGACATCGCCGCCGACGTGATCAAGCGGGTGCTCGAAGCCCGGGCCGACGCGATCCTTTAGGGGATCCGATGGTCTGCGCACTCTGTCAGAACAACACTCCCGCCGGTCAATTGGACCGGTTCTCCGGCGTAGACCTGTGCGACTACTGTCGAGTCACCGATCCCAGCGAATCGCTCACCGCGTTGGGCTTCGCAGTCGCCTGGGACGTGAAGTTCATGCGGTTCGTCGCCAGCGTGCATCTGCCGGATCAGCGCGCAGACTTCTACCTCCGTTGCACGCCCGAGCTGTGGCACCACAAGGTGGCAAAGTGGGTAATCCACGAGGTTCAAGTCGGAGACCCAGCCTTCGACAAACGGGTGTTCATTCGCACCTCAGACCCCGATCGAGCCAGCGAGATCCTGGCCAATGACGGGATGCAGTCGGCACTGCTGTCCCTGCTAACCGGCTTACGGACCAATGAGCTGATCGCCAGTCATGTTACCGTCGAACGCGGCGTCTTGCAGGTCAACATCCGGCCCACCGATTCGCTCTCCCCCGAACGCACCCAAGAGCTCCAACTAGAGACCGCTGTCTTGGCGCTTCACCTTCGCGCTACCTAGGATTTTCGTCATGGACGCATTTGAGCCCCCAAAGTCCGAGTCGACCTTCAACGAGGAGGAAGCCTAGGCACGGAACAACCTGTACAAAGGCGCGGCATCGGCGATTGGCCTGGGGCTATTTCAGTACTGCTGCAATCCGTTCTTCATCGTCACCATCATGGCCGGCGGCGCGTCCATGAACGCCATTCAGCAGCCGCGGTGGATGGAAGTCGCCCTCGAAGAAGACTTTCCTCAAGATGCCGGAACCATATCGAAGGTCTGCGGCTACATCGGGCTGGCGTTGGTCGTCGGGAGAGTGCTGATCACGGTGCTCAGCCTCGCTTCCCTATTCGCCGAGTAAACGGCCTACTCGTCGGCCACCCAAGTGAGCGGTTGGTTGTCGACGATCGCCGTCAGCTTGACCGTCCCGGGCGGCCCCACATAGGGCACCCGTCCCAGCGAGATGGTTCCGTCGTAACGCCAGGTTCTACCCGGCTCGACAACGATCTCTTCGCCCGCCATGGGCCGTTGATCTTCCCAAGGCCGCTGCCCCCAGTCCTCGACGCTCTCGACCAAAGTGACACCGCGGGGACCCGACAAGAGCTTGAACTTGGAGAGCTCCATCGGTCGGCGGGCGTCGCAGAGGATGCGGTATCGAGCGCCACCTTGAGCAGACCTCCACCACTGAAACTGGCAGACGCCGTCTGCACTGGAGGCCGAAGCACTGTGGACCGGCTGCGCGAACTCAAAGGCGGCACCAGCGGCGGTCATCGCCATCAGTCCGGCCATGGAAATCGCCGCGAGACAGCTGGAAAAACAACCGGCCGCTTTGGCTTTGGGCGCGGTAGTTGGAGCCTTGGGAGCCACGGGTCCGGTGATGTTCACGACCTCAACCCACCGTAGATCGCAGATCGTACGGATCTACAGACAAAAATCAGGCGGCACACAGGAAAATCCTATGGCCGCCTGGAATCAGAATTACTTCTGGACGCGCTCGACCTTCTCAACGGAGATCTCGATACGCTCGATCGCCATCGCAGACTTGTCCGAGTCAAGCTCGGGGACATGCCACTTGCAGGGCCAACCTTCGTAGAAGTTGTACTGCGCCACGATGGTGGCAAGGTCTTGGTCCAACATGGTGATGGTGCCAGAACGACGGTCAATAATGCCGTCTTCGATGTTCTTGCGCCAGAGCCAGAGGTCATCGGTCGCGGTAAAACCACGCTCAAGGACAATGTTGGAGTAGGTGGTACGACCCGGCTTCTTGCGAACGACTTTGTCGTTGCCTTGCTTAAACTCGATGACTTCCGTCTCGGAGTCCATGCCGCTCATGGTCTTAAAGCCACCAATGATGGTCTTCATATCGCCAGTGATTCCAGAAACTTCCAAAAGGAAGTGGTATGCACCAAATAGTTCTTCGGTCGCCATAATGTCGTTCTCTCATAGTTTGGTTGTCCTTCGCGATAGCTACGAGGGACGGTTCAGTGTCAACAGCGTTTGAGGGAGGATTCCCAGCTACCAGACTGCTGACGGGGTGTCGAGATGACGCCTCAATGTACACAGTTGCAACCGGCTTGTCTCGAACTTCATCCAAATAGGCCAGAAGACCCGTCAATACTGCATCACCGATCTAGCGAAGGCGAATTAAAGCCGACGGTCTGTCGTGCGCGCGAGATCGCCTCAGGTGGGAAACGGCCCCTTTCCGGTTAGCCAGGCCAACGCTTGGGGATTGGGAAACAGGCGCATCCAGAAGCTTCGCGCGCGAATCAGGCGCAACCAGCTCGTCACTGCGGCACCGTAGTCCGCGGGGCTTGGCTTGGGATAGGCGCAGAGCACCAATCCGACGAGGGTGAGTAAGCCACCGGTGTAGACATCGGGAAAGCTAGGCAAGTACAGGCGTAAATAGAGGGTTGCGCGAACGCAATCACGAGCGTACTCATCCTCGTCTGCGCCCAATTGCCAGGGTTCGAGCGCATCCGGTTCGACCGCATCCAGCCAATCTACGACCGGGAGAAGTGCGGCTCGATTTAACGGACCGCACTGAGGGTCTTCGAGGAGCGCCCGCAGCGGAGAGTCCTTTAGGTAGGTGACTAATCGACCCCCGAATCCGATTGGGAGTTCACCGCTCAGGGGTGCGCGACACAGCGTCGCCAATATCCCTCCCAAGGTGGCGCCCTCTTCTCCAAGCGCCTGTACCAGCGCCGACTCCATCTGACCCTGACTGTCGGTAATCATCACCGCCGGTGCCGCAATCTCCACCATGTCGAGGGCCGGCCCCGTGTTCCTCGTGGTGCGAAAGGCCCGACTGGTGGGGTCGATGCCCGCTCGCATCCCCGCCTCGGTGTAGCGAGCCACCTGTGGAAAGACCCGGCACATCAGTGGTTTTGCCATCAGGCCATGGGCGGCGTGTATCCTGCACTTCCATCCATCTGTCTGAAAGGGGCAGCTTCCCCGCTGGTGGATAATTCGCTCCCGGTCTACCGCGTCAGAGAGCCCCATTTCTGCGGCAAATCCAGCAATCCGTTGGTGTTCTGATTCGTCGACGAAGCTGACTCGCACGTTGTTGCAGCAAACGCCGCACGAGGAGCATTCGTGGCGCAATGGCGCAAGCGTCTGAAATTCCATTTCGAGAGTATGCCCTACGGGCGTACCCAGACCGAGGGCACGGGCCATCGACGACGCCAACACCCGAGCGGGCTAGGCTGCAGAAACATCGCTATTCGCCATCGCCCCGGCGTCGCTCTACCCAGAAAACGACATCGCCGCGATCGCCTTCTGGGTCCTGCTTATGCCGACGATCTGGATGCGTTTCGCCCTCATGGTGAAGCGCCTCCACGACCTAGGGCATTCGGGCTTCATGATGTTCACCCAGCTCATTCCAGCGATCGGCGCACTCATCGTCCAGGTGATGGGTGGCCTCACGCAAGGCAACGCGTTCCCCAACGACTACCGCCTCTAGCCCCTATCGCGACCCATCCGCCCAAAGCAGGCGCCACAAATCCACCGTGTCCACCTTGCCGACCGACCGCTTCGATCCCACCTAGACGCCGGAGGGTCCGCTTATGCAGATCGTGCGACCTGTGGTGTCTACTGTCGGCGGTGTCGGAGGCCGGTTTCGCGACCTCGCGCGCCTGCAGGCGGTCTCTCGAATTCTCATCCGTCACGGCCTGGGTATCTTGGTCGCGGGCATCGACCTGCCCGGGCTCCCCAAAGCGGAAGCCACACTCAGCACCACCCCTGAGCGCGCCGTCAAAGCCATTGAAGAGCTCGGGCCTACTTATGTAAAACTCGGACAGGTGCTGTCGACGCGCCCAGATGTGCTGCCCGCGGCCTACATCACGGCCTTCGAACAGCTCCAAGACGATGTGGCCCAGCTGCCCTTCGACCACATCCGCGAGGTACTCGCCAAGTCCTTGGGAGACGACTGGCGCGATCATATCGACATCGATGAGACACCTCTCGCGACCGCGAGCATCGCCCAAGTTCACCGTGGAACCCTCAACGACGGCACCCTGGTGGTGCTCAAGGTCCAGCGACCCGGCATCAGCAAGACCATCCGGGCCGACCTCAACCTGCTGCACTTCTTGGCCCGGCGCATCCTCGCCGAGTACCCCGAAGCACGCAGCTTCGACCTCGAGAATGTGCTTCGCGAGTTTGAAAGAAGCATCACCAGCGAGCTGGACTTCAACGTCGAAGCCGACAATATGCGCAAGTTCCAGGCGAATTTCCAGGACGACCCTCGGGTACGTATTCCAAGGGTCTACCCCGACTTATGTGCTCGAAAAGTGCTCTGTATGGAGTTCCTGCAGGGCGTACGGATGCGCGATGCCCGAGCGAACGGGTCGGACATGGCCGTAGTGGGCGACCGGTACCTCACCGTGGCCTACGATATGCTCTTTGTGCACGGCCTGTTTCACGGCGATTTACACCCCGGAAATGTGCTGGTGCTCGAAGACGACGTCATCGGCCTGCTCGATTTTGGCATGGTGGGCAGACTCAGCAAAGAGATGCGAAACAACGTCGTGTCGATCATGTTCGCCCTACAACGGGGAGCCTTTCGAACCATCGCCCGGCTGTTTTACGAGATCGCCATCAAAGACGAGCGCGTGGACTACAAGCGCATTGAGTCCGACACCATCGAGGTGATGGACAAACACTGGTCCGCGGGTGCGTCCGTGAAAGACATGGCGCTCGGCCCCTTCGTGATGGAGCTCGCAGCCCGCGCCGGACACCACGGCGCCCGGGTGCCCGCGGCCTACACCATGTTCTTCAAGGCGATCGTCACCAGCGAGGGCCTGGCCAAGACGCTCATCGACGAGGTCGACCCCATCTCGGCGATCAAGCCGTACTTCGAGAAGATGATCACCGAGCAGCTGTCCAAGGAGAACCTCCAGAGCGAAGCCTTCTACCTGGCGCTCACCCTGTCCAGCCTGCTGAATCGCCTGCCGGTCACCGTCAGCCAGATTCTTGATGATGTGGACGCTCAACGCCTACAGATCACCGTGAATCAGACAGCGGATCCCTTGATCATCTCGGCGGCAAACCACCGGGTGAATCAAGGCATCTGCGCTGCACTCGCCATCACCTCCCTGATCTGCGGAACGCTGGTGCTGCTCACGCCTCAAGCCTGGGTGGTGGGTGTGCCGATTCTGTCTCTGGGCTTCTACGGAGGGGCGGCGGTGTTCACAGTGCTCACCTTCTGGATGGCCGTTCGGCCGGACTGGTTCCCCTAACGTCGAGAACGTCGAAGAAAGTCGAGGTCAACGTCAAAACGTCAAGGGTCCCGTACCTCCCCTTACCCCTTTGACGAAAAATGCTCCTGCGAAGATGCGGTCAGCAGTCGGGGCGCAGAGGTGGCCCGCGGAAACGCAGACCGCACTGAACGTAGAAAGTAGAAAGTAGAAATACCTGACCCTCTGTTCTCTGTTCTCTGTGACCTCCGCTGGCTACCTGCTCCTCCGCTAGCTACTACGCTACATAAAGCCGTACTCGGGGCCGTTCCCCCCCTCGGGAGGCACCCAAGTGATGATCTGATACGGGTCGCGGATGTCGCACGTCTTGCAGTGCACGCAGTTCCCGAAGTCGACCTGCATCTCGAGGCGATTGTTGTTTTCTTCGTTGGGCACCATGTTGTAGACCTGCGCCGGGCAAAACTTCGTACAGGGATTGCCGTACTCTTTCAGACAGGTGGTGGCGCAGATCTCGGTGTCGGTGATCTTCAGGTGACACGGCTGATCTTCATCGTGCTGCGTTCCGGAGTTGTACACCGAGGTGAGCTTGTCCATCAGGTAGACGTTGTCGTACTCAAGCTTCTCTTCCTCGAAGCCATCTGGGTGGTGCTGCTCGAGGCTGTGCATGTGTGTGTGGTCGGCGGGGAAGGACTTGGTCGGTCCGGGACCGAAGAAGTACTGTGCCCCCGTCTTGACCAAACCACCGACCAAACCATTGGAGAAGTTGGCGTGCATATTCGTGGCCGGCTCCATCTCGGTGCGGATCCAGGAGTCGTCGATACGTTGCTTGTACGCAGCCAACGCGGAAGCGGGAGCCTCACCGGCCTTCAGACACTCAAACGCGGTCTCGGCGGCGAGCATGCCGGTCTTCATGGAGAGGTGGATGCCCTTGATCCGCATGGGGTTGAGGAAGCTGCCGCCGTCGCCGACAATCATCACGCCGTCGTGGAACAGCTGAGGCTGACTTGCCCAACCGCCGATGGAGACGGCCTTGGCGCCGTACTTGACGACCTTGCCGGTGCCGATCTTGCTCTTAATGAACGGGTGCATCTTTAGCTTTTGGAGCAGAAGATGGCAGTCCATCATCGGGTCCTGAGCGTCGGTCGCAACCAGCATGCCTATGCAGACGCGGTCGCCGCTGAGGCTGTACAGGAAGCTTCCACCGAAGGTGTTCATGTCGAGAGGGTAGCCGATGCTGTGATAGACATAGCCCTCTTTGATGGTGCCTTCTGGAAGCTCGATGACCTCTTTGCAGCCCACTTCGTAGGCCATGGGGTTGCAGTTTGCGTCGAGGTTGTGGCGGTCGATCAGCTTCTTTGTGAGGTTGCCGCGGGGGCCCTCGCCCAAGATGGTGACGGTCGCAGGAAGGTCGTAGCCCGCCTCGAAGTTATCTTTTTTTCCACCGTCTTTATCGACGCCGCGGTCGCCCGTGCGCACGCCGATGACCTTGTCGCCATCGTACAGCAGCTCGGTTCCCGCAAAGCCCGAGAAGATATTTACACCCTTCTCTTCGGCGATCTCACCCAACCAGGCACACAGACGGCCCAACGACACAATGGGCTTGCCGACGTTGACGATCTCGGGCGGAAGCCAAGGCGCCGAGATGTGACTTCCCTTGGTGAGGAAGACCATGTCTTCAGTCTCGACGAAGCGCTCGATGGGGAAGCCCTCGGTGGTCTTCCAGTCTGGGATGAGCTCGGTGAGAGCTCGGGGATCAAGCACAGCACCCGAGAGCTGATGGGCTCCCAATTCACTTCCCTTGTCGACGAGCACAATCATCGGTTCGTCGATTTCTTCGCCTTCGCCACCGGCGGCAACCGCTTCGTTATGGGACTCGACAAGATTCATCAGGTGAATAGCGCCGGCCAAGTTGGCAGGTCCACCACCGACAAAGAGCACGTCGCAGGGCATTTCTTCGCGTTCGACTTCCATAGGGCCTCCGTTGGGCGTTCGGGCATACACCCGTAGACCCTCCGGCTAACACATTCACCGGTTAGAAACCTCGACGGAGCACCACACGATGCACCCCATCCTATTCGAAATCGGCGGCATCTCCGTCCACGCCTACGGCCTTTTGGGCGCCATCGGCTTTCTTACGGTCGCGTTCATGACGCTTCGCCGGGCCAGAACCATCGGAGTCGAGACCGACGCCCTCGCCGATCTCATCTTCTGGACGTCAATCATGGCCCTGGTGGGCGCACGATTGGTCTACGTGTTGCAGACACCCGAGCTGATGGGCAGCTGGAGAGACGTGGTCAACCTGCGCGCCGGCGGACTGGTCTTCTACGGCTCTCTCCTAGTCGGAATCCCATTTGGTTCCTGGTATATGCGACGTCGGAAGATGCCGTTTTTAGCCACCTGGGACGTGTTCGCGACCGCCATGCCCATCGGCCACGCCATCACCCGAATAGGCTGCCTCATGGCCGGCTGCTGCTACGGCCTGCCCAGCGACGCCCCGTGGGCGGTCACCTACACCAACCTCGACGGTGTGGCCCCGCTGAACATCGCCCTACATCCCGTCCAACTCTACGAAGCCGGCTGGCTGCTCGTCGTGGGTTTGATCACCAATATCGCCTGGTCGAGGAAGCAGTTCGACGGCCAGATCATGGCGCTGTACCTGCTGTTTTACGCGGCCGGTCGCTGGGTCATCGAGCTGTACCGGGGGGACGCCGAACGCGGCTACTTTCTGCCCGATCTGCTTGGCTCATTGCTCACCTACTCTCAAGGCATCTCCCTAATGATGGTGTTGGTGGCGATGGCTTTGTTCGCGGTCGGCTCCCGCCAGGCGTCCTCCAAGGTGTAAATCGTCCACGGGTCCACACCTCTACCCGCCCGAGCCCCGCGGATCCGAACCTGCTGGTTCTCTACGCGGACCTCGAGGGTGCCCAGTAGATCGGTCCGATACACCGGCACCCCATGGCGCTGATAGCGATCGAGGACGTCGGCATGGGGATGACCAAAGCGGTTGTGACGCCCGGCACTCACCACGGCGACCTTGGGCATGGCCGCCCACAATAAGGCCTCGGACGAAGAGGTCCGCGAGCCGTGATGGGGCGCCTTCAGCACGGGGACCGGCGACAACCGAGCCACCAGCGCCGCTTCGCCCTCACGTTCTAGGTCTCCGGTGAACAACACCCCCACCTCGGTCCAAGCAAGGGAGCGATCGTTGGGGTTCTCACTGGACGACAGCGCTTGAACGGTGTCGGGTAACGCGACCACGGGGATGTTCAGGCTACGCGCCAGCTGTTCAATCTCCGTGTTGGGCTCGGAGACCCAGAGGGCACCTACCTCAAATGTGCGCAGCACTGCTGAGAGCCCGTGAATATGATCCTTCTGGTCATGGGTCGCTGCGACGATGTCCAGCCGGTGAATGCCCTCCCGTCGCAGCCAATTCGACACCGCTTGTTCAGACGGACCGCCATCGACCAAGATCCGTCGCCCATCGACGCCCTCTATGAGCGCGGCGTCTCCCTGGCCTACGTCGAGGAAGCGCACCCGGTCGACGGTGGCCCGCGTCTGGGCAGAGAGGACCAAGAAACAGACCAAGCCGGCGGTGAGCAGTCGTTTGGGGAAGACCAATGGCGCCAACAAGACAAGGGCACCCGCGGGCCCCACGGCCGGTGTCCAGGGGTCGACCGACAGCGGGGTGAGCGCCCAGACCAGGGCCTGCACCGCTGCGGTTCCGAAGGTACACGACCAGCTTCCGAACGGATCCGGCAGGGTGAGGGCCATCACCGCGCAAGGAACGATGGTAAAGGCGGCCCACGGCAGAGCGAGTAAATTGGCGATGGGCGACGTCGGTGAGAGCGTCTGAAACCACCAGGCCACGGCTGGAAGCGTCCCGATGGTGGCGCCGGTGGTGGTGAGGATGGCGGAGATAAGCCAGGGCAATGGACGCGGAAGATCGTGTGGAATCAGCCTCGCAAGTCGCGGTGTCACCTGTAAAATACCCAACACGGCGCCGAAGGACAGCTGGAATCCAGCCGTAGCCACCGCCCCCGGATCTAAGCCGACCACCCCCAGCGCCGCCAACCCAAGCAGACCCAGCGGTCGGACCGAGGCCCCTCGGCTGCGGGCGATGGCGACGCCGACCACCAGCAGCGTGGCCCGCTGCGCGCTCACGGGAGAGCCCGCCAACACGCAGTAGACCACTGCAGCGAGGGCGCCGATCCACCAGTGAGCCGCCGGCAACACGCCCCCCGGTCGGAGGAGCCCGATCGGTCGGAGCAGCAGGCGGCCCAAGCTGCCGATGATCAGCGCGACCGTGCCCACGTGAAAGCCGCTGATGGCCAGCAGGTGCGCGGTCCCGGTTCGTCGGAGCAGCCGCTGGATGTCGGGGTCGAGGTGGGTGCGGTCCCCCTGGCCGATGGCACAGAGAACGCCGGTAACATCGGGGAGCTCGCAGCCCGCTCGCTCGCCGCCAAACCCCCGAACAGACCGGGCCCGCACCTGGGTTTGGATGCCCACCCGATGGGCGGCGCGAACGGGGTCTGGAGACCCCGGCAGCCAGGATTGATCGGCCACATCCCGCGCGGCTCCGAAGATAAGCACCGCGGTCCCCGGGGGAGGCGGTGCATCCGCGAAGCGCACCCGAACCCGACCGTCGGCCTTGGTCCAAGGCTCACCTGGACGGGCCCACTGCCCCAACCGAACGTCGGACGTGAACCCTGAAGGCGCCCCAGCCATCACCCCGCGCAGCACAACCGGCCCCTCCAAGACCGGTCCCACAGGGGTGAGGCCGGCGAGCCAGACGCCCAACAACACACCCGACGCCGCCCAGCAGGGTCGCGTCCAGAACCGAACTTTTCCGATGCACGTCGCCGCCCAACCGACCGACAGGCCCGACAGGAGTAAACCGAGCGGCCACCCCACGAACACCCACGGCTTCAGCGCCACCCCGACCACCACCGCCGCACACCAAAGCACCACCATGACACCCTCCATTCGGGGTCAAAGCACGGATCGATCCAACGGGATTACCCAGGTTTGCGCGTTCAAGGGTCTAACCCTGTGGTGACGTCCGTCGACGTCTGTCACCGCCGTCGAAGGCCTACGGAACAGCAGCCGGCGCAAACAGAGACGCCACGGTCTCGGTCTCGATCTTCGCGTAGAAACCCTGGGGCGTGACCCGGGCGACCTGAATGGCGGTCTTGCCGATGGCGATGATCACCAAGTGGGCGTCGGGCAGCATGGTTCCGGGCTGAACCACCACCTCCTCGCCGCTGGGAAGCGCGATCACCGCACGGGGCGGCTGTACTTCGTGCAGCGTAGAGATAAGCCGGATGCCCCACGCGGCCTCGAGCGGCGCTTCGGGGTTCCAATCGGGAATGGGGGCGGCGGTTTGGACCACCACAGACGGTGTAACGGGGGTGGCGGCGACGGGCTCAGGCTGAGCCAGCGTGCGGGGATCGACCCCCAAGAGCTTGGCCTGAAGCTCGAGATCAGTGAGGGCTTCGGCTGCATCCGCTTCTTCTTCGCCCGCTTCCGCGTCGAAGTCGAAACCGTCTTGAACCCCCACCGGAGCCTCTTCGTCGCCATCAACCGCCACAACCGGAGCTGTGGTCACGGTGGGAACGAGCTGCACGGGTTCGAGCAGGGCACCGGACGGGGTGACCGGGTTGCAGCCTATGAGCACGACCATCAGGATTCCGGCGTACCGCATTCAACCTCCAGGGGCGCAATGTAGCAGCTTTGGGTGCCCCACGTCGCTACCAGAACATCGGATAGCCAGTAGGCAAATACCAAGCCATCAGGACAAGCAGCATGGGAATCACCAGCAGAAGAGAAGCCGCACGAGGTGTGCTGGCCGAAAGAGCGGCTTTGATCTGCACCGGATGAGCCATGACTGAAGCCAAGTACACAATCCACAGGGGAACCAGCGGCAATCGGAAGCGCGTCATGCCGTACATGAGGCAAATGGTGGCTAATGTGTACAGCACTGTGCCCACAGCCATGACGCCATACGCGCCCTTTGCGCGCGCAAACGCTCCAACTGTTCCACCAACCGTCACCAGCGCCGAGCTGAAGATGATGAAGGTGACCAGGAACTCCTTGAACCACCACGGAATCGGCGACCAATAACCCCAGCGAATGGCCCGGGTGAAGAAGCTATTGGGGTTCAGCAGCTGCGCTAGGCGCATAGGGATCCGACCCACAAACTTGTCGGGGTTCTCTTTGATCCAGTCGACGGCTTTTTCCACTTCGCACTTGCTGGACTGCACTGCTGGCTCGGTGCGATCGCAGGGACGGCGGCCCAAGCGCAGGTAGCGCGCGAAGATCGGCCCCGACAGCATGCCATTGCCGTAATCGAACGTGAGCGGCGGGAAGTCGTTGTTGCCCAAGAACAGCACATGGCCGACCGTGGCGTCGGTGACCATGAAGCCACCGTACTTCTGGGAGCCATGGATTGAGTACGGCGCGATCGAGAGCACCACCGCCGCGACCATGGCGATGGCGATCTTCCAGCGACGGGTGACGCTGCCTTTGACGCCGGCGAAGAAGGCCTTGCCGTCGCCGGGCCAGAGGATGGCCAGCAGAAAGATGGGCGGCAAGTAGGTGGCCATGCCGCGGAACAGCGTAGCGATGCCCAAGGACAAGCCCACGCCAGCGCCCCAACGCCAGTCCCCTGTTTCGCGGGCCCGAAGTACGAAGTACACGGCCCACAGAATCAGGAAGATGTAGAGGGTCTCGATCCACATCGTGTTGGTGAAGTACGCCAAGGTGGGGTGCACAGCGAACAGCCATGCGGCAACCCGCGCGGTCTTTAGGTCGTCGACGATCTCGGCGATCTTGTACAGGGTGACCACGCTGACCAATGACAGGGCGATCTGGACAAATTTAATTGACCAGAACAGTCCAAAGACGCTCTTCATGAGCGCTAGCGCGTACGGATACCCGGGCGCGGCGAGCCAACCCTTCGAGGTGAGGTTGAGCCCTTCGCCTTCGATGATGCCGGTGGCGAGCATCCGGTAAATGCACTCGTCGCGGACGCAATCGCTTTGGGGGAACACGATAATCGGAACAATTCTAAGCAGCAGGGCCACCAGAAGTGCCGCTGTGAGCACGCGGTCTTTCCGCCAGTCTTGCGCAGCCATTTCAGACGCCCCGAGTCATTCCCAACCCGTGTAGCGCTTCAGTAGCCGGAACGCACCCAGCCCGGTGATTCTGCTTGCGCCGACTCGGCTCGGAACTGCTCCAACAGGTCATCGACGAGCTTCTCTTGAGCCTCCATCTCAACCATACGGCGACGGAACTGTCGGCGGCGCATGACCCCACCCACCAAAAGAGCCAGGCCGGTGAACCCAAACCAAACGTCGGGGTTGGTGATGACGGTAAAAGCGAGCGGGAACCCAGTCTGCAGGCCCTGTCGCCACTCGGCGTCGACCTCGGCGAGGGTCTGCCCCGTGGCCCGACGGATGGCCATCTCGATGCTACCCAATGCAGCGAGCTCGTGGATGAGTACGTCGAGGGCCCGATCGCCGTGGTTCCGCTGTAGGAAGGCCACAAAGTCGGCGGACTGAGCGTAGGCTAGGCGCGCCCGACTGGGATCGGCCGGGAACGCGCCGGTGACCTCGTCGAGGCTTAGCAGGCCGCCGCCCCACATCCCGGACGCCAGCTCTTTGGCGGTGTCGGGCGTGTATTCGTGCGCCATGACCTGGGCGACGCCCTCTTGGAGCCAGTGAGGGGTAGGCTGCGGATAGAAGGCGCGGCCCAACACGATGTGCACCAGCTCGTGGTCGAGCACCTGGGTGAGCGGTTTAGCCTGGCCACCACGGACCTTTGGAGCCCGCAAGTAGATGACCCCTAGGGCTGGATACGCGACGGCGTCTGCCCACTGGGGCGCGTTGCCAGGCTGCATCTTGCGAAACTGAGCGTCGGAGTTGGTGACGAAGATGTGGATGGTGTCGCCGATGGGCACGTTCAGGGTAGACGCCAGCTCGGGCAGCGTGTCAGAAGCGTGCTGGGACAGGCGAAGCAGCGTGCGGTACTCGTCTGGGTGACCGTGAACGCGAATGTAGGGCCCAGAGACCGTATTCCACTCCGCAGGCGCGGCGGGAACATCCATCCGCGACTCCACCACCGGAGCGGTGTCGACGCCCACCGATGCGTTGGGAAGGGCGAGGGCGGGCGAAGCGGTGGCCAGCCAAAAGAAGAGGGCCATGATCATCGCGCGAAGTTGGAAGTACCCGTTGCACATGACCCAAAGTGTGCGCGCATTAACCCACATCGACAAGCGCCACGACCGTCAAAAATTGTGTCCGTGCGCCCAGCAGCCGATCATCGCGACGCCTCTGACCTGCGTAGGACAGCACCAAGAACACCACGTCGTGGGGATTATCGGTTTTTTGTCCGGGTTCAGCCGAAGCGAACTACTTCATCCACACGGCGGTCGGTCGCACATCTCGACCCAAGCCGATGCCCACCCCCGGCAGCAGCCGTGGCGCCGCCCAAGCCGGTCGATTCCAGTTGGCGGTGGTCACCAGCGACAGCGACGCGCCGATCCGTACCTTAGAGGGTCGCCAGCTGGTCCCCACCGAGAGGCCATTGGGCAGCAGCGCGCCCAGCAGCAGCCCACCGTTCACCGACCAGTCATCGTTCACAGCGCTCTCGTAGCGAAGCACCTGACTGCGAAGCGAGAAGCCGAGCTCTAGGCCCTCGACGGGGAGCGCCAGCACCGGCTGGACCTGCTCGATAAAGCGAACCGCTACAAACCGCCCCGACGTACTGCGGCGCGGTAGCTCGTCGTGGAGCCAGGTGGGCGACGCCTCGGACAGCACATCCACCCGATCGAAGGCAAGCGGACGGGCCAAGACCATAGACAGCCACAAGGTGATCATCGGCGCCACGGGGGTAGGTCGCTGATCAACAGGTCGACCGGCCAGTCGGCGTAAAAGTCGAGGGCGGCGCCGTTCACTGTCCACAGGGAGGTCTCGAGGCCGGCCTGTTGAGCGGCGGCCAGCTGATGCCGTTCGGCCACTTCGAAGTTGACGGCGATGCCATCGGAGCCGGACTCGTCGACCAGGGCGACGTAGTCGACTTTGCCCAGCAGGGCGTCGGCTTCGGCGCCTCAGCCCACCGACACCGATGAGCTGTCGACACCCGCGAAGGGGTAGATTCGGACCGTGAAGACGTCGCGTCCAGCCAGTCGCCCGTGGTCCTCGAAGGCGGTCAGGCAGGCCACCGTGTTGCAGCTGACCACCATGGGTTGAGGCAGGTCGGCCGCCCACCAGCGGGCTAAGATTTGCTCGGCGAAGTCGGCGGCGGGTAGCGTCCAGCCCTCTTCGTACTTCACGTCGAGGTGCACGCGGAGATCGGGGTTTGCTTCGATCAACGCAGTTAATACCTCATCAAATGAGATGATAGGGTCGGAAAACACTTCGGCGTTTGGGAAGTCTATATTCGGCGTTCCACCACATAAATACTCTTCGAAGAGCACCGTGGATTCCACCTCGTCGATTCGAATCCGCTGGTTGAGTTCGCCGCCGTCCTTGACGGTGCAGTGTTCGGGACTCAAGAACGGGTCATGATGCAACACCGGCACACCATCGGCGGCCAGCGCCAGGTCGATCTCTATCCCGTCGAAGTCGGCGGAAATGGTGCCCAACACCGCACTGCGCGAGTTGGGCGGCCAGTAGCCAGCGCCCGCGCGATGGGCTTCGATGAGCGTTTCGGCGCCCGGGTTCATGCATCCCCCAAGCACCCACAGGGCCAGTCCCCAATGCACGGCGTCTCCTTCGTAATCTTCCGCAGCATAGTCCAACCGAGGCCGGTCTGATGGCGCTGAATCTACACTTCGAACTCCGACTCGAAGAACGCCAGCCCGAGCGGGTGTACGTCAGCGTCGTGCTGGCCCCCGCGGTTCCGGGCCTGGCCTCAGTCCAAGGGGTCACGGTTCAGCTACACCACCGCGCCGGCGAGCCCCTGGGCACCCAGCTCCTGTTGCCCATCCACGGCGATCTCGGTCAGCCGATGGTGAGCACCGTCGAGCTCCGCTCCCGCGCCCCGATTCCGCCGGGCGCCGTGGTGGTGGGCACGGCGTGGAAGGGCAACGAGCAAATCGAGGCCACCTGCCCCTGCGATCCCGGCACCGAGCTGCAAGTCCACATGCGCGGCGACCGAGTGGTGGCCATGGCCCCCACCTCAGACGTCCTCCTCGAGCTCAGCTGCGACGAGCGCATCCGCATGGCCCGCGCCTTCCCGTGGATCGAACTAGCCCCCTGCCGACGCTCCCCGCCCGAGAGCACGGTCATGGAGTCCGAGCCGGTCGAGCCCCAGGTCTCCACGGACGCCGACTTCGACACCGACGGCGTGGCGGCGGAGTTCGACTTGTCCGACGAAGACGCGGCCTTCCTCAAAGACCTGATGGGCGAACCCTGAGCAGACCTGTCGCTTAGCGCCAAGGATTACTTGGCCGATTCCTCGTCCTACAAGTAATCTTGAAGTCACCATGACGAACACCCCACTCGACCAGCTGCCCCTCGAAGTCCTTCTCGCCATGCAAGAGACCATGGCCGACCCCAGCGTCGGGGGCCAAGAGCGCGCCCGACTGCGAGCCAAAGACGCCGGTTTTCACATCCACTGCGACCGAAACATCGCCGAGCGCGAAGCCACCAAGCCGATTCCGATGGCCGAGGCGCCTGAGGGCGTGGAGTCGCTGGTGCTTAGATTCGATAGGCCATAGCGCTGGGGTATTCCGCCTGGCGGAGGAAATGGTGGCGCGTGCCACGATGTCATCCCCCTGAACGCACAAGCGGGTGGACAGGGCGCAGCGCTTGTTTAAGGTCTAGTCCGAGGTCGCTGAACCCTCCGGCGCCAGCATAATCGGCGCTTTCTCCACCGAGACCAACGCCAGTCCATCCCTGCCCGCTGCAATGGCCTTGACCCATCCGGAGTCTCCGTCAGACTCGAACAGGCTGAGCACCCGGCCGGTGAGATCGCCGGTTTGCGCCTTGAAAATCTTGTCGCACTCCACGACACTGTCGACGCGATCAGGGCAGCTGAGCCAAGCATTGACAGGGTCTGCGGTGGACCAATTGGGCCCCACCACCGGCGCCACGGCGAAGAAGAGGTCTTGGCATTTCGACACCCCCTTGCTGGGCATCCGACCATCCGGGGTGCAGGTTCGAGACCAAGAGGTGCTCAGATCAGCGCGGACCACACCTCCGGTGAGCGTCACCGTGCGCTGGCGCAGCATGGGCGTGTTGGGCGCGTCCTCGATGGCGACCACGGGTGAGGAGCAAGCGAACAAGGCGAGCAGTAGAGTCATCCTGTCATCCCGGTTGGGGTCCACCATTGATAGTCCAGTCACAGGCCAAATGCAATGAAGGGCAGCCAGAAAGCCAAGGAAGTATCTAGATTTCCAGCGCAGAATATCGAGAGATCCTGGCGCGCTTGTAGAACGCCGCAGCGGTTGCTGTGAAGAGAGCGCTATTGACCGGCTGCTGATCGGCGAGCGCGGTGCGTGAGGATAAGAAGCATCAGTGCCTCTTGTCCGAGCCCGAGCACCCCGCGTCCTCGACGCACAGCGCGGGGAGCCGGATGGGTCTCGTCCGGGCTCGTTGCAGTCGGCGCACCTTGGCCCCGGCGCGAACGCCGAGGGCCAGCCGGCCAGCAACAGAGGTGGCCCAGTGCAGCGGTAAACCCGTCCATCTGCGCACGCCCGCTGGCATCGCCATCCGCTGAGCCAGCGCCATCAGTCCCCGGCCCTAGGGCAACAGCCCCAACAGCTTGGCGACCAAGTCGTCCACTTCCTTTGTCCCGTCTAGGACCAGGTCGGCCTCGGCCTGACTGGGCGCAACGAAGGCCTCGTGCATGGGCCGAACCGTAGTTAGGTACTGGGTAATGACGTCATCCACGTGCCGCCCACGCTCACGTATATCTCGCAGAACACGCCTGGCGAGCCGCACATCATCCGGGGCGTACACAAACACCTTGTGGTCCATCTGCGCCCTTAGATGGGCATCCGAGAGCACAAGGATGCCCTCCACCACGATAACCGAGTGTGGTTTGAGGGTGTCCCAGTCGCGCTCGGGGCGGCGCAGGTGGGTGGCGAAGTCGTACTCGGGCACCCGCACGGTCTCGCCAGAGCGCAGGGCCGCAAGATCGCACACCATTCGCGACGTCTCGAGGGAGTCGGGGTGGTCAAAGTTGAAGGCGGCGGGGTTATGGGCCAGCTCCTTGGGTATGGACCGGTAGTAGCGGTCGTGGGTTAGCCAGAGGCAGTCCTCGCCCAGTCGTTCGACCAGGGCCCGAGCCACGGTGGACTTACCGGAAGCGGTGCCGCCAGCGATACCAAAGACCACCGGCGTCACAGACGTTCCTGCTCGGTACGGAGGTGGCCAATGAGTCGCTCGAGCTCGGTGGCGTCGGAGTAGTCGATGACGATGCGACCACCGCCCTTGCGACGGGGCTTGATCTCCACGCTGGTCCGCAGGGCGTCTTCGAGTAGCTTGGTGGCGTACTCCATGGGCCGCTCGCGGCTGCGCTGACTCGTAAGTTGGGCAGGACGCACCTTGATCAACGCGCTGACCATCCTCTCGGTGGCCCGAACGCTGAGCTGATTAGCGATGACCTTTGCCAGCGCACGACGGAGCTCGTCGGCATCGGACAACGGCAGCAAGGCACGGGCGTGACCGGCAGAGATCCGCTGCTCCCGAAGCGCTTCGAGCACATAGTCGGGCAGACGCAGCAACCGAATGGCGTTGGCCACAGTCGAGCGCTCTTTGCCGACCCGTTGGGAGACTTGCTCTTGGGTGAGTCCGTATACTTCCACCAACCGATCGAACCCTCGGGCAGCCTCGATGGGGTCCAGATCGACACGCTGGAGGTTCTCGACCAACGCCAGCTCGAGCTGCTCGGAGGCGCTCTCGGCCTCGCGAACCACCACGGGCACCTCGGTAAGACCGGCGAGCCCAGCCGCCCGAAGTCGTCGTTCTCCCGCAATAAGTACGTATCGGCCTTCGTGGCGACGGACCACCAGGGGCGTCATAATTCCGTAGGTGCGTACCGATTCGGCGAGTCCAGCCAGCTCGTCACCCGAGAACACCGCGCGCGGCTGCTCGGGGTTGGGACGGATCTCGTCGATGGGCACCACTCGGAGCGCGGCACGGCTAGAGGGCAGCTCGTCCATATCGAGGGCGCTGTCGGGGATCAGGGAGGCCAGACCGCGCCCCAGTCCACGTTTGGGGGTCTTGTTCATGAGGCGGCTCGGGATCGACGGTCAGAGCGGGCCACCAACCGGCCGAGCAGCTCGAGGGCCAGCGAGGAATAGGCGCGGGCGCCGGTGCTGCGCGGGTCGTATTCAATGATGGACTTGCCGTGGCTGGGCGCCTCACCCAAGCGCACGTTCCGCGGAATCACCGTGTCGAACACCTCGGCGCCAAACACCTCGCGGGTCTGCTCCATGACGTCGCGGGACAACCGGTTGCGGCTGTCGACCATAGTCAGCAGAATGCCTTCGCGAACCAAGTCGGGGTTGAGACCCTTGCGAACGGCGCCAATGGTGCGAAGCAGCTCTCCAAGGCCTTCCATCGCGTAGTATTCGACTTGTAAAGGTATTAAAACGGAATCAGCAGATGTGAGGGCGTTCACGGTGAGCAGGCTGAGGCTGGGCGGGCAGTCGATGACGATGAAGTCGAAGTCATCCCGCACGGTGTCGAGGGCACGACGGAGGCATCGCTCGCGGCCAGGCTCGTCGACCAGCTCGATCTCAGCGCCGACCAAATCCCTTGTTGCAGGCACAATCTCAAGAGTGTCGATAGAGGTTGGTAAGCGCAAGGAGGACAGCTCGCGGAAGCCCATCAGCGCGTCGTAGATACCCATGGTGCAGGCGCTGCGCGGGTATCCGAGGCCCGAAGAAGCGTTGCCTTGAGGGTCGAGATCGACCAACAGAACACGTCGGCCAGCCTTTGCGAGGGCGGCGGCGAGGTTGATCGAAGTGGTCGTCTTGCCGACGCCACCCTTCTGGTTCGAAATCGCGAGGATCCGTGCCATATGGGTCTCTCCAGGGAGATTGTTAGGTTCTAGGGGGGTTTCGCGGTGCCAGGGGGATTGGCTTGCGAGAGAGGGTTCGGTGTCTGTGCAGACGCAAGACACGCGGGGGTTCGTGGCTCAACCCTAGCCTCAAACGCAACTTTCAGCCAGTATCCGAAGGATGTTCCACGTGGAACACCCGCCGTTTCACAGTCCGTTTTTGGATTCACTGAAATCGTATGGTCCCTTTCTACCCACACTTTCGATGACGCGTTATCTGCCCTTGCACAATTGGAGAACCCATTGGCTGATCTGCTGAGCACACACCGAGATCTCTTAGAGCGATGGCGCAAATCCATGAATCTCGTCGGTCCTGGCGACGTTCAAAACCACTACGACGACTGTCGCCTCGCCCTCCACTGGATGAGGCCCGAGGGCCGCTGGGTAGACCTGGGTAGCGGCGCCGGTTTCCCCGGCATTGTCTTCGCGGCCATGTTCCCCCACCTTCAAGTCGACCTCGTCGACAGCCGCAAGAAGCGCTGTATCTTCTTGCAGACCGCCCTGGGCGAAGCGGGCGTGCCCACCGAACGCGTCCAAGTTCACCGGGTACGCGTCGAGACCTTAGAGGGACCGTGGGATGGAATCATGTCCCGTGCGTTCGCCCCACCCGAGGCCGTCCTCGATCACGCAGAGCGGTTGTTGCGCGAAGGCGGAACGCTGATCTTGTTCCTCCAAGAGGAGGCCGTCATTCCCGAGCGCCAAGACTGGCAGATGTTCCACGTGGAACACTACATCGTCGAAGGCAAACATCGGAAGGCCGTCGCCTTGAAGTGGAAGGCATAACGCAACAGACGTGCTAGGTTGCGCTCCTCAAACCGGAGACTTCCCATGATTCGCAGCCTTCCCCTGTTCCTAATGCTCATCGCCTGTGGTGCCGAGACCGTCGAAACCACAACGCCAGCGCCCCCTGTCGAGGCCCCGGCCGACCATCCGGAAGAGCAGCCCGCCCAGGAAGAAGCACAAAAAGAGACGACGCTTAAAGTGTCTTTCGTAAACCTAAAGGATGGGGACACCGTTACCTCTCCCTTCACCATCGAGATGGGTGTCGAGGGCATGAAAGTACAGGCCGCCGGCCAGGTGGTCGAGGGCACCGGACACCACCACATCATCATCGGACCTGTGGGCATCGAGAAGGGGGTTGCCGTTCCCAAGGACGAGACGCACATCCACTTCGGTAAGGGTCAGACCAAAGCGCAGCTCGAGCTCGAGCCCGGCGAGCACAAGCTCACCCTCCAATTCGCGGATGGCAACCACAGCTCATACGGCGAAGTGGGCGCAACAACCATCACGATCAACGTCGAGAAGTAGCGCAGAGAGGGGCGCCAGACTACGGGCGTTCCATGTCTGATTCCTTCGACCTGATCGTGATTGGCGCGGGCCATGCTGGCTGCGAAGCTGCTGCTGTGGCCGCGCGTCTTGGGCGAAACGTCGCCCTCATCACCCTGAGCCTCGCTCAAATCGCTCGCCTGTCGTGCAATCCCGCTGTAGGAGGGCTGGCCAAGGGCAACCTGGTCCGCGAAATAGACGCGTTAGGTGGCCTAATGGGCCATGTCGCCGACGCCACCTGCATTCAGTTCCGACGTCTAAACACCCGCAAGGGACTCGCCGTCCAAGCCTCTCGGGCCCAAGTCGACATCGACGAATATCCCCGCGAGATGCAGCGCCGACTGCAAGAAATCAAAGGTCTCACCCTGATCGAGGGCGAAGTCACCGCCATACACACCGACGGCGGTACGATCACCGGCGTCCAGGTCTCCGACGGGACCGACTACAGCTGTCCCAAGGTCATTCTCACCGCCGGCACCTTCCTGGCGGGGCTGCTGCACTGCGGCGACGAGCAGACCATTGGAGGCCGCGTGGGCGATGGTGCGGCCCACAAGCTCTCCGACTCTCTACGTCAGATCGGCATTCGTTTGGGCCGTCTAAAGACCGGAACCCCGCCCCGATTGGACGCCCGAACCATCCATTGGGACCGTCTGGATACCCAAAACGACACGCTCCCCGAGGGTCGTTTCTCGTTCTCCAAGCCCAAAGACCGCATGCGTCAGATCACCTGCCACATGACGTACACCAACGAGGAAATCCACGAGTCGATTCGCGGCGCTATCCATCGCTCCCCGCTGTACAACGGCACCATCAAGGGCACCGGACCGCGATACTGTCCCAGCATCGAGGACAAAGTGGTCCGCTTTCCCGAGCGAAACCGGCACGTCATCTTCCTAGAGCCCGAGGGTCTAAACAGCCAGCGCGTGTACGTGAACGGGCTGTCTACCAGCCTGCCCAAAGACATCCAAGACACCATGGTCGCCGCGGTTCCAGGCCTCGAAGACGCCGTGATCATGCAGTATGGCTACGCCGTAGAGTACGACTATGCGGACCCCACCGATTTAGGCCCAGATCTGCAACACAAGGCTATTGTGGGCCTGTTTCTGGCCGGTCAGGTCAATGGGACCAGCGGATACGAAGAGGCGGCGGCACAGGGCCTTGTGGCCGGAATCAGCGCCGCCCAGGACCGGGTGTTCCACGTGGAACGTTCCGAGGGATACATCGGTGTGCTCATCGACGACTTGGTCACCCGTGGTGTCGGTGGCGAGCCCTACCGGATGTTCACCAGCCGCGCCGAGCACCGGCTTTTGCTGCGCGAAGACAACGCCGACCGCCGGCTGATGCCCAGGGGCCGCCAGCTCGGCCTCATCGACGACGAGATGTGGCACGACTTCCAGGCCAAGCTCCAGGACATCGAGCGAGGTCAGCAGGTATTGGCCGCCGCCAAGATCTTTCCGAATCCAGCTACCCTAGCGCGTCTTGAAGCGTCCGGATTGGGCGGCCTGAAAGGTCCAGCGACCGGCGAAGAGATGCTCCGCCGGCCCGCCTGCACCTGGCAGAAGCTGGGCGGATTCATCGACTTGCCCGACATCTCAGCCGCCGCCGCCGAGCAGATCGAGATCGACGTCAAGTACGCAGGGTACGTCGCCCGAGCCACCCGTCGGGCCCAGTCCGCTCAAAAAATGGACGCCGTCAAGCTGCCGCCCAACGTAGACTGGCGAGCGGTCGACACGCTCAGCTGGGAGATCCGAGACCGCCTAAACGCTACACAGCCGACCACGCTGGGGCAGGTGGGTCGGATTCCCGGAATCACCCCGGCCGCAGTAAACGCGGTGGCGAATTGGTTGACGAAGCGGCGCGCTGCTGCCCCCAAGTGAGGGAGCGCGGGCGCAGATGGGCGGATTAGCGCTGCGAGATGTGGGTGAGTGCCGAGGTCTATCGCCCCACCAACCGCGCCAGCGCAGCTGGGCAGCAGTTCTCGTCGCTATCGCACGCTTCTTTTCGCAGGGCCACGGCTGTGGGCTTGTCCCCCGCGAGAAAGGCCAACCGACTCTTCGCGCAGGCGAGGACTAAGGCGTCCGCTTCGTTGATCGCTTGGGAGCGCTCCAGCACCTGAGCGGCACCCTCCAAGTCTCCACCGCGCGCATGGAACAACGCCTCCATCACCACCAGGCGCAGATCGTCCGGGTTGAAGGCGAGGGCGTCCCTGAGGGCGCGCTTGGCGGTCGGTGCGTCCTTTAGGGCGATGGCCGAGACCAGCAGGGCCAGCTGAGGCGCCTGCAAATCGGGGTAGTCAGCGGCGACGATGCGGGAACGAGCGAGGGCGCCGGAATGATCTTCGGACTTGAGCAACGCGGCGACCTCACCGAGGGCCAGGGCGACCTCTACGGACATCACCCCAAGCCCGCTGGGAGGATCCGTCATGTCGCAGGATTCGGCGGTCGAAAACCAGCGTTGTTCGCCCGTAAACTCGGGGCAAAAAACAGACCACTCGTCGACAACTTTCCAGTTATAACCCTCTGTTTCGTCGTGTTCTACGGCGCCGACCCGGCTAATTCGTGGCACGGAACCGCCCGCGCAGATCAGTCGACCAAACCACAGCTCACCGTTGGCAGCCCGACCCCATTGCAGTGGATTCTGGGGATGAAGGCCCAAGCCCTCAGACCCAGGACGTCCCCACAGCGCTTCGTCGCCCGGGACGGGACAGTCAATGACCTTTTCGGAGTCAATGACCTTTTCGG
>JAACDH010000249.1 GCA_009936995.1 Rhodobacterales bacterium | reverse complement strand
GGCACGGTTCTCGAATTGACCGGGGGCGATTTGCTCCCACAGGCCATCGACCTGGACCTGGGGATCGTTGCCGAGATCGTACGTGGACCAGAAGCCGAAGAGGACGATTGCGTCCAGGTCGGCGTCGTTGTCGAGGTCGGCCCAGTCCGAGCCCCATCCGTACACTTGGTAGCGGTTCTCAGTGTCGACGGTCAGGCCGGATGCGTCGGTGGCGTCGAGCCAGATTTCAGGAGCATCGTTGAATACAGTGGACTGCATGGAATAGGACGTTTTCCACGAACTGAACAGGAAGTCGGGGATCTCGTCGTCGTTTAGATCGGCCACGCCCATGCCCATGTCTTCGGCGTCTGGGTGCAGAGAGGTGTCGGCGGTGAATTGACCGTCTTGGTAGTGGATGACGACCGTTGGGCGAACCTTGCCAAAGTCGTTGGCGATGATTAATTCGGGCTGCAGATCGCCGTCGAGATCGTACCAGCCACTAGAGAAGGTGTAGCCCTCGTGGGCTTCGGTAGGCAGGCGGCTGGAGATATCGGCGAAGGTGCCATCGCCGAGGTTCTCGTAGAGCTCAGCGGGTTCGCCGGGAATCATATCGGGATCGTCGTAGTGCTCGGGCGTGATGCCGTAGTTGCCCACAAAAAGATCGAGGTCGCCGTCGCCGTCGAAGTCGCCCCAGGAACCGGATTGACTGCGTAAGTTGTAGGCAGTCATGGCGGGCGGTGTCGCGTTGTCGAAGTACCCCGTTCCGTCGTTCTTGAGAAGCAGGTTGCCGGCACCCCATCGGGTGAGGAACAGGTCCAGGTCGCCGTCGCCATCGTAGTCGACCGCGGTGCCGCCCACGGTGTAGCGGAACGCGGGCCCCAGGAAGCGCTGTGCGCCCTCTTCGATGAATTCAACGTCGGCCGGTGTGGCGCCTGGTTGGACCGACCAGAACTGGTTCTTGTTCTCGCCGGTAAGCACCATCTGCAGTGTGCCGTCGCCGATAAAGTCGCCGAGGATGGCCCCACCGCCCCAGGTCCGGGCTGTGGAGGACTCCAAGGCTTCAGCCTGTCTGCGCTCGAAGTTTCCCGTGCTGCGCGCCTCGGGGTTGATGCAGGTCTGTACGCCCCACTGCACGAGGGTGTTGTCTGTCGTAGGCACCACAGGGGTGGTGGGATTCCCAGTGTCGTCTGGTTGGCCACATTGGCAGCTGGGAAGCAGCAGGAGAGCGACGAGACATGGCGAGTGCGCGATGGAAAAGGAGTTCGGCATAGGCCCTCAGGATATGCCGAGCCCCCCCCTCCCGCAATAGAGTGTTGGACATGTACCAATACACTTTCCCGTCTATCGCAATCTTCCTCGGTGTCTCTGTGGCGCTTACCGGCTGTAGCTTCTTCGATGCTGCCGACGAAAGTGTGCGAACAGTGCCGTCTATTGAGGTTCCGGTCGGGCCAACACATCCCAATGTGCTGGTCATTATGTGGGACACCACCCGCGCCGACCGAATGTCGCTGTATGGCCATGACCGTTCCACAACACCGCGTCTCGACGCCTTCGCTGCAGATGCAGCGGTCTTTGAACAGGCGATCTCTCCAGGAATGTGGACCGTGCCCGCGCACGGAAGTTGGTTCACGGGGCTGCCCGTCGCCAGTCACGGCGCCAACGCCAAATGGATCTGGCTCGACAACCGCTTCGTCACCCTCGCCGAGCATTTTAGAGCCAACGGCTACGACACGTACGCCTACACCAGCAACCCATATCTCTCCGAGAACAGCAACATCCTGCAGGGATTCGATACTATCGATTACGCATGGAAGGCCCCTTGGGCCGAGAAAGCGGCCGCCGCCACTCAGGCCAAGCTCATCGAGGGCGACAAGAGCGCCGAACTCTCCCCGTCTTGGCGCCCGGAAGGGCACGGCGAGGGCTGGCCCAAGCACCTCACCGCCTACAAGGATGGCGGCGATGTCACCCGCGAGGCCTTCTCGGAGTGGCTAGACGAGCGCGCGCCGAAGAAACAATGGGTCGCCTACCTCAACTTCCTCGAAGCCCACCATCCACGGGTGCCCAGCGAAGAGGCCCGCAAGCGCCTGCACGACGACGAGATGGTGGAATCCGGCTTGTCCACCGACGCTTCTCTGTTCCGAACGATGTCCTACATGGAGGGCAAGGTCACGTACGAGCCCGCCGAGCTAGATGCCATTAAAGGCGTTTATGACGCCACTATTTCCGATCTCGATACCGTCACCGGCCACATCCTCGACGACCTAAAGGAGCGCGGCGTCCTCGAAGACACCATCGTGGTGATTGTGTCGGACCATGGTGAACATTTGGGTGAGCATGGCCTCTTCGACCACCGCTGGAGCGTGTACCAAGAGCTGCTGCACGTCCCGTTGGTGATTCGATATCCTAAGAAGATGGTGGCGCGGCGCGAGGCCAGCCCCGTCAGCACCCAGGCGCTGTTTCCGACTCTCTGTGAGCTCGCCGATGTCGCCTGTCCCCCGGGTTTGATCCGGAGCTTGACCTCCATGGCCATCGAGCCCGTCTACGCGGAGCTGATTCAGCCCACGCCCCGACTGCCGCCGATTCGCGCCGCGTATCAGGACCTCGACAACGGGAAGTGGCGCTGGCGCTACCAAGTCATGTTTGATCGAAACTATAAGTTAATTCGGCGTTCTGATGGGAATTTAGCGCTGTATGACCTCCGTGCCGATCCCACCGAGTCCCGGGATCTCGCCTCGTCCGAGGCCGCGCGAACCAAGGGCATGCTCCAGGCCACCCGGGACTGGCAGGAGGGGATTAGACCGTACAATCCAGTTGAGCGCTCCAATAGTGACAAGCCCAAGAACGCGCTGAAGGCCGATGACGAGACCCGCAAGCAGCTCGAGATGTTGGGCTACACCCGAGGTGAGGATAGTCCATGAGTCGCGAGCGCCAGATCGTAGCGGGCGTAGGCGGGCTGGTGGTGGTTGTCGTCGCGGCGTGGGCGCTTTCACGGGGCGCTGATACACCCCAAGTGACCGTCGAGGCCGCGTCGGTGATGGCGGTCGCCGAGCAGACGGAGCGCCCCAATGTGCTGATTATCGTCTGGGACACCGTTCGCGCCGACCACCTCTCGGTATATGGCTACGAACGCCCCACCACACCTCATCTCCAGGACTTTGCGAAGGAGGCCCGCGTCTACGAGAACGCCTGGTCTCCTGGCATTTGGACCCTCGCTGCCCACGCCTCGCTGTTCACCGGGCTTCCCGTAGAGAGTACAGGCGCAGACGAGCGGTGGCTGTGGCTCGACAGTCAGCACATCACCATCGCCGAGCAGTTCGGCGACCATGGTTACGACACCTTTGCGTTCTCCGCCAACGCGCTGCTCACCAAAGACACCAACTTGGTCCAAGGCTTTCGGGTTGTTCTCAACACCTGGAAGGGAAAAGTCGCGGGCATGGCCAAGGCGGCGACGGATGCAAAGTTGCTGCCCGAAGACATCAGCAACGAGCTGACGCCGGGCTGGAAGCCTCCCGACCATGGGGCCACCAATGCCGAGTGGGCGCGGGCTGACTTCAAAGAGGCCGCGCCGTTGATCGGACGTGGTTTCCTGAAGTGGGTCGACCAGCGGCCCACCAAAGATCAGCCCTTCTTGGCTTACCTGAACATGATGGAGGCGCACACGCCGCGGATTCCATCGATGGAGGGTCGCAAGGCCGTGATGACCGATCCCGAGCAGATCGACTTGGGCTTGAAGACCGATCAGGGCCACATCAATCTGCACTTCTACAACTTCGGAAAGTACGAATACTCCACCGACGAACTAGCGGCGATTAACGGCGTCTACGATGCAGCGCTGTGGGATTTGGACCAGGCCACGCACGCGCTGATGCAGGCCCTCGACAAGCGCGGCATCCTCGACAACACCATTGTGGTCATCACCAGCGACCACGGCGAGAACCTCGGTGACCATCACCTGTTCAACCACCGGCTGGCAATGTACGAGTCGTTGTTGCACGTTCCGCTGATCGTTCGGTACCCCAAGGGGCTCGAGCCCGGACGCGAATCGGCCCCCGTTAGCACCGTCGATCTATTTGCTACCCTCGCCGATCTTGCCGACGTGCCCACCCCCCCGGGTGTGATTTCCCAGAGTCTGTTGCGCGAAGAATTTGCCCCTCCGGTGGCATTCATGTCTCTTCCGCTGGAGCGAGAGATACAGACCGTGTCTAACATTTACCCGGATGTAAAGGCAGAACCTTGGCTTCGAACTGGGCATGCGGTTCGGTCGAGCGATCACAAGTTGGTCCATTGGGAGAATACTGGCGCGACGGAAGTCTTCGATCTGGCAGAAGATCCCGGTGAAGGCCAAAATTTGTCCGAAAAAACCGTGCCTGGTTTAAGCGATCTTGAGGGTCGTCTGGCCACATACCGTGAAGCCGCCCCTTTGTACGACCCATCTAAGCGAAAAGATAAGGACAACCCTGCGAATGTGAGGGCAAGTCAGAAAGATCTCCTCAACCAGCTCGAAGCGCTTGGATACACTTCTGGGGACTAAGTGCAGGTGGGGTGATCTCGTTAGAAATCGCTGCTCGTGGGCATAGTCTGGGTACCCTGAAAACGCTGAGTGTATGGATCCTTACGAATGTGCCCTTGGGATATCCACAGGGGGGGGTGTGATGATGGCGCTAAATATGGCGCGGTGCGCATGGTTTGCCGGTGCATATCGCGTGGTTAGTGAGCTTTAGCAATCCTGGGGATAAGCTACCGGGATCCGCGAACGAATTGTGGATTGTTGAGATCGATGGATCGAGATTGCCCGCTCTGAGCTTACATTTTCGCGGTAGGTGCTGTGGATAGTCAGTGTGGATTTACTTGTGGGTAACACCACTACATGTTGTGGTTGCATGAAGTGGCCACCACTAGATATTGTGGTGCTGCCGGCGAGAGGGATCCCTGACCTACGCCACATCGCTACTCAAGGCGTCCTGTCTCGGGTTGCGGGTGCATCAGGTATCAATCTGCCGACCCCTGCTTTCAGCGGGGTCCCCATTGTGTCGCCCCACCATTTCTAGAAGAGTCCAGCAATCAGCGCCTATACCGGGGGCGCTAGAGGTGCATATGCGCGTAGTACGTCGTTTTACTGAGGGACTGCAGTCTCCCTACGAGAATCTTGAATTCGCGAGCCGTCGCTCCGAAATTCGCAATCCTGATGGCACGGTCGTCTTCGAGGCGGATGGCGTTCGCGTCCCGGATTCTTGGAGTCAGGTCGCTACTGACATCATCGCGCAGAAGTACTTTCGCAAGGCTGGCGTTCCCGCAGCCACGAAGCGCGTCTCTGAAAAGAACGTCCCCGAATGGCTCTCGCGCAGCGTGCCCGATGCCACGGCACTCAAGTCCGTAGCCAAGGGCGAGCAGTTCACGGCCGAGAAGGACGCCCGTCAGGTGTTCGACCGTTTGGTCGGCTGCTGGACGTACTGGGGCTGGAAAGAGGGCATGTTTGCCACCGAAGACGACGCGAAGATCTTCTTCGACGAGCTCCGGTTCATGATGGCCCGCCAGATGTGCGCGCCCAACAGCCCGCAGTGGTTCAACACCGGTCTCCACTGGTCCTACGGCATCGACGGCCCCGCGCAAGGTCACAAGTACGTCGACACGTCGACCAATCGGGTGGTCAACTCCAAGAGCTCCTACGAGCGTCCGCAGCCCCACGCCTGCTTCATTCAAGGGCTCTCGGACGATCTGGTCAACGACGGCGGAATCATGGACCTCTGGGTCCGCGAGGCACGTCTGTTCAAGTACGGTTCCGGTACCGGCTCGAACTTCTCCAACCTCCGCAGCGAAGGCGAGCCGCTCTCCGGCGGTGGACGCAGCTCCGGTCTCATGAGCTTCCTGAAGATTGGCGACTGCGCTGCAGGCGCCATTAAGTCTGGTGGCACCACCCGTCGCGCCGCCAAGATGGTCTGCCTCGATCTAGACCACCCAGACATCGAGGCGTTTGTCAGCTGGAAGGTTGTCGAAGAGCAAAAAGTGGCCGCGATGGTCACCGGCTCCAAGCTCAACGAGCGGCACCTCAACACCATCCTCCAGGCCTGCGTCTCCGCCCTGCCTGGCGAAGCGCGCTTCGATCCGCGGAAGAACCAACCGCTCGCCGACGCGATGTTGGCAGCTCGTGGCAGTTTCATCCCCGATAACTACATCTTCCGCGCCATTCAGTACGCTCGTCAGGGCTACACCAGCATCGAGTTCCCGGTGTTCGACACCGACTGGCAGTCCGATGCCTATGCCACCGTAGCCGGCCAAAACTCGAACAACTCCGTGCGGATCCCCAACAGCTTCATGGACGCCGTGCTGCGCCACGAAGACTGGAACCTCATCCGTCGCACCGACCGGCGCGTTGCGAAGACCATCCCGGCCGCCGACCTGTGGGAACAGGTTTGCTACGCCGCATGGTCCTGCGCCGACCCCGGTGTGCAGTTTGATACCACCATCAACGAGTGGCACACCTGCCCCTCCGATGGTCGCATCAACGCCAGCAACCCTTGCTCCGAGTACATGTTCCTCGACGACACCGCCTGCAACCTAGCGTCGTTGAACCTCATGCACTTCTACAACCAAGAGACCCGCGAGTTTAAGCTCGACGACTACGTGCACGGCATCAAGCTGTGGACCATGGTTCTCGAAATCTCGGTCGCCATGGCCCAGTTCCCGTCTGTCCCCATCGCGCGTCGTTCCTACGACTACCGCACCTTGGGTCTCGGTTTCGCAAACCTCGGCGCGCTGCTGATGGTCATGGGCGTTCCATACGACAGCTCGGAAGGTCGCGCGATCTGTGGCGCCCTGTCGGCCATCCTCACCGGTGAGTCCTACGCTCAGTCGGCGCGGATGTCAGCCGAACTCGGCCCGTTCAACCGCTACGAGGCCAACAAAGCCAATATGCTTCGGGTCATCCGGAACCATCGTCGTGCCGCACACTATGCGCCGTCTCGCGAGTTTGAGGGTTTGTCGATCAAGCCCGTGCCTGTCGATCCGGCCAACGCTCCGCCGGTCATGCTCATCGCGGCTCGCAAAGCCTGGGACGACGCCCTCGAGCTCGGTGAAGCCCACGGCTACCGCAACGCTCAGGTCACCGTCATCGCGCCCACCGGAACAATCGGCTTGGTCATGGACTGCGACACCACAGGTGTCGAGCCCGACTTCGCTTTGGTCAAGTTCAAGAAGCTCGCTGGCGGCGGTTACTTCAAGATCATCAACCAGTCGGTGCCTCCCGCGCTCTCAGCGCAGGGCTACAGCGACCCTCAAGTCGACGCCATCATTCGGTACGCCACCGGGCACGGAACCCTCCTAGGCGCCCCTGGCGTCAACCACGAACTGCTCCGCGCCAAGGGCTTCGATCAAGCCGCGCTCGAGCGCATCGAGGGTCAGCTGGCTTCGGCCTTCGACATCAAGTTCGCGTTCAACGCGTGGACCCTCGGCGCTGACTTCTGCACCAGCAGCCTGGGCCTCACCGAGGAGCAACTGGCGAACCCGACCTTCGATCTGCTCGCGGCCATTGGCTTCACCACCGCAGACATCACCGCGGCCAACGCCTTCGCCACCGGGACCATGACCCTCGAGGGTGCACCCCACCTTCGCGATGAGCATCTGCCGGTGTTCGATTGCGCCAATAGGTGCGGTCGCGACGGCGTGCGCTACATCGCGGTCGAGGGCCACATTCGGATGATGGCTGCTTGCCAGCCGTTCATCTCGGGTGCCATCTCCAAGACCATCAACATGCCGAACGAGGCCACCATCGACGAGGTCAAGGCCGCATACATGTTGTCCTGGCGACTGGGTCTTAAGGCGAACGCGCTCTACCGGGACGGCTCCAAGCTGTCACAGCCCCTGTCTTCACTGATGGCCGTAGATATGCTCAGCCGCCTGGCCGAAGTCGCCCAGGGTGTCCCCGTGCCCATCGCTGCCGCCGGGCCCGACCCGGTGCGTATTGCCGAGAAGCTCGTGGTTCGCTACCTGGCCAAGCGCCGTCGTCTTCCCGACCGGCGTCGCGGTTACACCCAGAAGGCCGTGGTCGGCGGGCACAAAGTGTTCCTACGGACAGGAGAGTACAAGGATGGCACGCTCGGTGAGATCTTCATCGATATGCACAAAGAGGGCGCCGCATTCCGCTCCCTGATGAACGCATTCGCCATCTCCATCTCTATCGGTCTCCAGCATGGTGTGCCTCTCGAGAAGTTCGCCAATCAGTTCTTGTTCAGCCGCTTCGAGCCCAACGGTGGCGTGCAGGGCAACGACCGCATCATGATGTCGACGTCGATCATCGACTACATCTTCCGCGAGCTGGCCATCACCTACCTAGATCGAGATGATCTGGCTCATGTCAGCGAAGAAGATCTTCGTCACGACGCCATGCACACGCCTGAGCCCGAGTACAAAGAAGAGCAGACCTTCACGAAGCTGCAGCCTCAATCGGCGCCGGTAGCGGTCATGGGTCAAACCATCGACGTCGACGCGCCGCCGCCCGGTATGCCGATCCACCTGATGGCTGCCGCAACGCAGTCGGCCAGCAATGGCACGGTGGTACACGCGAACGGAGGTAGCGGTGGCCACACCGTAGACAGCTCGCTTCAAGCGGTGCTCGACGCCAAGGCCCGTGGCTACGAAGGCGACTCCTGCGTCGAGTGTGGTGCCATGACCATGGTCCGCAATGGCTCCTGCCTCAAGTGTGTGTCCTGCGGATCCACCAGCGGCTGCAGCTAGTACCCGGCCATTTATCCAAAAGTTAGTCACCTAAAACCTACTTGCTAAAGTTACTTTAGCAAGTAGGGCCCTGGCCATCTCGCTGTTGCTCGAACGCGGCCCTGGGTTCCTTGCTGACTGTATCGATTTGGATGGGTGGCAGTGCGTTTCCGCTTCTTGAACCCACTAAATCGGGTCGGGCGTTTGGCTCAAACCGTGGACTTAGCCTGTGGGTGGATGCGCTCGTCGAGCCTCCTGCGTTACGGTGCGTCCAGTGAGGGCCAGACGTGGATTTTCATCGACGAGAGCTTCTGACGGGTTTGGGCGCACTGGGCGTCGCTGCTGCGGGCGCAGGCTTGTGGTTGGCGCGGTCCCGGATCAGCCCTGACGGTCCGAAGACAAAGCCCAATATCGTCCTGATCTTTAGTGATGACCAAGGCTATGCCGACGTAGGCTGCTACTGGCAGCCTCGGCCAGACGGTGCGTTTCCGAAGATAGAGACGCCGCACCTAGACCGGATGGCAGTGGACGGTGTGCGCTTCAACAACTTTTATGTGGCCGCACCTGTCTGCACCCCCTCTCGGGCCGCCTTGATGACCGGTTGTTATCCACCTCGCGTGGGTTTTGGGCACAAGGAGTTTGGTCCAGGGGTGCTCACGCCCACTTCCAAGGCGGGACTTCATCCCGACGAAGTCACCCTTGCCGAGGTGATGAAGAGCGCTGGCTACGCGACCGGTTGCGTGGGCAAGTGGCACTTGGGTCATCAGCCGAAGTTCCTGCCCACCAACCAGGGCTTCGACGGTTTTTACGGCATTCCGTACAGCAACAACCAGCGACCCCTGCCGCTGATGCGCGACGAGAAGGTGATTCGACAGCTGCCGGAGACGCCGGTGCTCACCGGAATGCTCACCCAAGCGGCGTTGAGCTTCATCGACACCAACGCCCATCAGCCGTTCTTTCTATACCTGGCGCACAGCGCGCCCCACTGGCCGTGGAATGTGGTCGACCCCCATCGCATCAAAGGCCTACGTGGGCTGTACGGCGACGAGGTGGCGCGGATTGACTGGAGCACGGGGGAGATCCTGGCGTCGCTTGAACGGAACGGCCTCACCGACAACACGCTGGTGCTGTTCTGCAGCGACAACGGCCCGTGGATCGACGCGCGAACCGGTCTGGGTGGCTCGGCCTACCCTTTGCGCGGGCTGAAGGCCGAGACCTTCGAGGGCGGTGTCCGCACCCCGATGATCGCAAAGTTCCCCGGAGTGATACCGCCCGGCTTGGTGTCCGAACAGATGGGCAGTGTGATCGACTTCCTGCCGACGCTGGCGGGCCTCGTGGGCGCCGAGCTGCCAGACGTGCCCATCGATGGAAAAGACATCTGGCCGATGTTCACCACGGCCGTCGCGCAGAGTCCTCACGAGGTGCTGTTTTACTACGCCCGAGGTCGGCTGGAGGCGGTCCGCGATCGTCGATACAAGCTGATGTTCGGCAACATGGTGCGTACACCAGGCTACCCCGAGGCGCTGTACGATCTCCAGGAAGACCCGGCCGAGACCACGGACGTTCGCGACGCCCATCCGCAGGTGGTGACCAAGCTGAGGGCCGCGGCCCAGCGGATGCGCGGTGAGCTGGGCGACGCCATGAACGGCGTTGATGGACCCGCAAATCGACCGGTCGGCGTGGTCCAGTAGGGACCACGACAAAAGGCCGCTCGCGATGTGCGAACAGCCCTGCGTAGGTCGTCACTCCGAGAGGAGTGAGATCAGTCGCGCTTAACGTACGGAAGCAACGCGATTTGACGCGCGCGCTTGATGGCGTTCGACACCTGACGCTGTTGCTTGGCGGTGAGGCCAGTTGCGCGACGGGGCAGAATCTTACCGCGCTCCGTGAGGAAACGTTGGAGCTTGCGCACGTCCTTGTAATCGACGAGCTCGCCAGCCTTGAGCGGCGAGGACTTCCTGCGGGCCATAATGGAATCCTTTGAAATTCGAGGCCGCGAAATAACGGGTTTGTGCCGACCCGTCACCCCCGCTGACAACTCGGGCAAAGGAAAGTGCTTCGACCGCTCTGTGAGATCTTTTGAATCTCGGCGTTGCACTTAGGACATTCCTTGTTTTCCCGGCCGTAGACGGCGAACGGATTCGGTCCACCTGCTGTGATATATGCGATCTCGTCACCGTCTTGGGCGTCTACGGCGAACTGGAGTTGGTCCGGAATCGCCTTGGAGAGCCGGCGCCATTGGTCGGTTGACAGCGCGTTGCAAGCCAATCCAGGGTGGATACCGGCCCGCCACAGGGCCTCAGCGGCGTGGATGTTGCCAAGCCCGGTGATCTTCGATTGGTCTAGTAGTGCCACCTTGATGGCCCGCCGACCCGTAAAGATCTCGGCGAGCTGTGGGCCAGCGCAGGGGGCGTCGAGTGCGTCGGGACCGTGGCCGCTCGAGAGCAAGTCTGGCAGCTCGTTGGTGGGCCGTATGGTCAGCCCGCCGAAACGTCGCTGGTCGACGAACCAGAGCACCACATGGTCGAATCGCAGACCGACGCGCCCAGAGCGCGGCTGCTCGTTGTCGCCGCGAATCCACTGACCGGTCATGCCCAGGTGAATCCCCAGCCCGATGTCGCCGAAGGCCCAACCCAGCCGCTTTCCGTGGCGGATGGGTGGCTGGGGGGCGCGTCCGACCAGGGGAGCCAGTCGCTTCGCGGCGTCTTCGACGGCGTCGCTGGGACGGGTGGAGAGGGTCTTGCGCACGGCGGCGGGATCGCACAGCAGCACTTCGCGCAGCACGGCTCCTTGGCTCCAGCGGCGCAACTGACGTCGACAGATCTCGACTTCGGGCAGTTCGGGCATACGGACCTCCTACCTAGAGGTAGTCTGGCGTTCTTCGGACCGCGAGCCCTCAGACCCGTTCGACGCCCGATTGGTCTTCGGCAGCGCCGAGATGACCAGGCCGTACAACCTCTTTCCGGGGGCGCGCTAGGAGAGCGCCGAGGTTATCCGATCGGTGATGTTGTCGAGCTCGCCGACGCCGTCGACCCGACGAACCAGGTTCCGGTCGTCATAGAACGGAATGATGGGCGCGGTTTGGGCGTGGTACGCCGCGAGTCGTGAGCGGCAGGCCTCTTCGGTGTCGTCCTTGCGGTGCACCAAACGGCTGACGATGTCGGCCGGGGGCGGCTGGAATTGAAGGTGGTAGATCTCGCCGGTTTCCGGGTCGGAGCGACGGCCGACGATGCGGCTGACGATGAGCTCGTCGGCGACTTCGAGAACCAACACGGCGTCGAGCTGGATGTGGGAAGCTTCGAGAGCGATCTCGAGCGCTTCGGCCTGGGGCCGGGTCCGCGGGAAGCCGTCGAGCATGAAGCCGTCGGAGCAATCGGATTGTGTGAGGCGCTCTCGCACGAGGCCAATGGTGACTTCGTCCGGAACCAACTGCCCTGCGGACATGTATTCCTGGGCCTTTTTGCCGAGCGCAGTGCCCGCCTTGACCGCGGCGCGGAACATGTCGCCAGTAGAGATATGCGGAATGTTGTATCGCTCAACGAGACGGGCTGCCTGGGTGCCTTTTCCGGCGCCCGGGGGGCCAATGAAGATCATGCGCATGATGGGTCCTCCGAACGGGTGCAAAGGTATCTGCGGCGGGGAATTGTGGCAAGGGGTGAAGTCGGACAATCCCTGTCCGGTGCGGTTCGCCCAGAAGGGTTAGAATTGCACATGTCTGCATCCCGCCATTCCTACGAGATCGAATCTATCGCCCGCGACCTGGATTTGGTCGTGTTCCGCCTTGAGCGCGCGGCACCCACTGTCACCCAAGATATCGCGGCGGAGCGGGCTAGAATTCGCTCCGAACTCGAGCAGATTCGCGACCGAATGACGGACATCGTCCGCGCGCTAGACCGATAATCCCACCCGGCGTCGGGCGTACAGGCAGTTGGTGCCGCCCACTTCTAAGTCCCGACACGGGGACGGGCGTCCCGCATAAATGACGCAGCGATAGGGTTGTCCTTGGCTACCGTCGTTGCACAGCGCCGCACATCGGGTGCCCGTCGCGGTAGGCACGCGCTTGAGATCGCGCCAGTTTTCGTCGTACTGACGGATGAACTCAGGGTGGGCGAGGGCGGTGGCTTCATCTTCGGGACCGACGGGTACCGAGTCAAAGGCCTCGCGACAGCAGGCGCCGCAGGGGTCGCAGTTCACGCCCGTCTCGTATTCCGCACAAGCCAGGTCGGATTCCTGAACCACAGGACCGTCCTCGCTGGCAGGGGCAGCGGCCTTGAGGCAGACCCGGTGCTCGGTGTCTCCGAGCGCCCATGTACAGGTTCCGCAGGTGAGCGAGGCGTTGTTGCCAGAGGGCAGGCCGCTGGGATGAGACGTCATGGAGTCCTAGGAGGTGGGACGTTCGACCTCTGGAGTATCCGTTTTTTCGTCTCGCCCAAGAAAATGTACGGACTAGAGCTTGGCCTTCAACGAGATCAGATCGGGATCTTTTGGATACTTCGTTAAAGCCTCATCCAGACGGCGGCGCGCGGTTTCGAGCATGCCCTGCTCGAGTAGTCCTTGGATGCCCACCGCCGCCTCGAGGGGATGGCCCACCGGCTTCACCTCGGGCTTGGTGAGCTGACGCAGCCGGTGTAGGTCGATCTTCAACTGTCCGGTCTGCTCGAGGCGGTCGAGGGCGCGCTTACGGAGTGAGGTTTGGTTGTACCGAATGGCCTGTTCGGCCGCTGCTAGTAGGCGCTTGGGGTGTTGACCGGCGAGATCCATGGCGCGGTCGGCGAGCTGGTCGCGCGTAGGCGAGGCGGCTCGGATCATTCGTCGGACAGCACCGCCGATCTGCTTGATTCGCATACTATGGAACCATTGAGGCGCGGCGCGGATGAGCGCGACCACACCCAGCACGGCCATCAGCCATGGGGGAAGTAGTTGTGTGAGTAAGCTGACGATGTCGCCGACGCCGCGTACCGACGGTGCTCCTTGGGTCGGTCGTCAACTTGCGCGCCGTGGGTGCTTCGTCAAGTGCCACCCAAGGATGAAGCGCTGGTTCGCTTCCGGGCAGGCCACACCGATGATTACACTGCCACGAGCTCGCCGGGAGCGGTTTGTGCCGTGGATTTGCCGAAGAAGCCTGCGCTACCCAATGTTTAGGCTTCGGCGGGCACGGACACCATATCGATCGCGGCGAGGTGGTTAATGGTGTTGAGCAGTTGGGCTGGTGCGTCCATGTGAGTGTCTTCCTCGGTGTGCGTGACGTTGATCTGGTGCCATCGGGTGCCGTCGGTCCAGAACGCTTGGTCAGACAAGGGCTCTTCGGCGGAACCGTAGGCGTAGTGGGCTGCGGTGACCATCACGTTCAGCGCGTTGAGGTCGGCCACACTGGTGAGGGGAACCGCCATCAGTTGGTCGGCTGAGGGGACAATGATGACCACGCCACCGGTGGGCCAGTACTCCATCAGCGTCTGGATATTCAGCATCCGAGCGCTGGCGTTGCCGTCTCCGGTGCGAAGCAGGAGTATGCCGGGGATGGTGTCGACTGAGCGCCAAGAGTTCTTGCTACTCTCGCGGTTCATGCGGTTGATGGCCATGGGCAGTAGCTCGTCGATGGTGGTGTTCCAAGCCATGAGATCGCCAGCGTCGACACGGCGTGGACCAGAGCCTTCATCGACCGTGAGCGCGATGTGCAGGGTGCCCGGGATCAGCGCCATAGACGGTACGACTTCGGGGGTCACGAGGCTTGGGCGAAGTGGCATGGCGGGGAATGCGAGGGTGCTCATGGTGTCCTTCTTTTTGTAACTATTTGGACTATTCGGATTTTCTGAAGTTTTCTAAACCCATACCGGTGACCCGGCCATTCTTTTTGGACGGGAATGATCTTGATAGGGGTTGCGAGCGGCTATGGGTGCGCTTTCGTGGGAATGTCAATAAAGGTCTGTGCTGCGAGACGAGTGGGCGCGTTAGGAGCGATTCATGAAAATCAACATCACCAATGTGCACCTCGACCTTGGGGCCGGCCGGCGGGGAACCGATATGGGGCCGTCTGCAATGCATGTGGCCGGTTTGGTGCCTGGGCTTGAGCGTATTGGCCACGATGTGGTGGATGTGTGGCCCATTCAAGTGCGCCACCATGAGACCGCGCCCGTTGGCGACCCGAACGCTCGATTCTTGTCCTACATTATTGAGGCATGTACCGAGCTGGCCGAGCGCGTTGAAGCCGCGTGTGACCGCGGCGAGTTTCCATTGGTGTTGGGTGGGGACCATGCGCAGGCTATCGGCACCATTTCGGGAATCACGAGGCATTTGCGCAAGAAAAATCAACGTCTCGGGGTGGTATGGGGCGATGCCCATACCGACATGAATACCCCAGAGAGTTCGCCTTCAGGTAATATTCACGGAATGCCGCTCGCAGTTTTACTCGGTCGAGGGCCCAAAGAACTGGTGGCCCTTGCGGGGGACGAGCCCGCCCTTCGAGCCCAGGACGTGGCGGTGGTTGGCGCTCGCCATGTCGACGCCGGCGAAGTGGGACTGGTGAAGGAGTTGGGCGTTCGCGTGTACTCCATGAGTGAGCTCGACCGCCGCGGGACAGCGGAGTGCGTGCACGAGGCCTTCGACCGTGTGCTTGCGCATACCGATGGCGTGCACCTCTCGTTCGACCTGGACGGCGTGGACCCCGACTATGCGCCAGGTGTGGGTACGCCCGTTCCCGGGGGCCTGACGCTCCGCGAGTCTCACCTCATCTGCGAAGCCGCCAGCCTCTCCGAAAAGCTCATGGGCATGGAGATGGTAGAGCTGAACCCAACTCTAGACGAGCGAAACAAGACGGGCAAGCTGGCCTGTTGGCTAATTCACTCGGCCCTGGGCCAGACGATTCTATAGCGTACGGCGGCCGCCGGTGACGGACCCCGTCGTGGCCTCGGTGCCACGTGCAGTAGGGCTCGTTCGGCGCTCGCCTTTAGGGTGCAACCTCGGCCGATGAGGGGGCGTTGTCGTCGCCGCCGTCCACGTTGTGCATCCACTTGGCGAGCAACGGTGAGATCACCAGCAACAGGCCGGCAGCGATGCACGACGCGATTCCGATGGTTCCGAAGACGCTGCCGTAGACATGCACGGTCTCGAGGGGAACGGGGATACCGCCGCCGCCACCGGCGTCGCTGACGCTGGTGAAGGTGGCGATGACCGCGGCCACGTAGCTGCTGAAGGCGGTGGCGAGGAACCAGGCGCCCATCACGGTGCTGACCAGCTTCTTAGGCGACAGCTTGGTGACCATAGACAGACCGACCGGCGACAGGCAGAGCTCGCCGGTGGTGTGGGCCAGGTACCCGAGTAGCAGCCAGCTCATTCCGACCATTCCGCGGGGGTCGCACTGGGTGGCGCCCCACCACATGAAGCCGAACCCAAGGCCGAGCTGCAGCAGTCCTAGGACGAACTTCACCGGCGTATTGGGCTCGATGCCGCGCTTGCCCAGGGCCGTCCACAGCATGGAGAACAGCAGTCCGAAGGTGATGATGAAGATGGCGTTGGCGGACTGGAAGGTGGACGCAGGGATGATGGTGCCACCGATTCCCATGCCTACATGGGT
>JAACDH010000248.1 GCA_009936995.1 Rhodobacterales bacterium | reverse complement strand
TGAGCTGTACGTGGTGAGCTCCACGGACGAACAAAACTGGCGCTTCGAGGGCCGCTTTTTCGAAGGCACCGACATTCGCGAGCCACAGCTGGTGAGCTGGAACGGGACGTTACACCTCTATTTTGCACTCCTCGGCACCGACCCCGCAGCGTTCGAGCCACAAGGAAGCCGGCACACCGTCTACAGCGGGCCTGGCGACTGGTCACCGCCCGAGGTGATGTTCGACGCCGACTTCATTCCGTGGCGCATTAAGGAGGTGGGCGGGCGACTCAGTGTCACGGGCTACACCGGCGGTGGCGGCGTATATGACCCCGACGGCGACCCCGTCCGCGTTCGGTGGTTGGGCTCCGACGACGGCCTGAGCTGGTCGCCCTACATCGATGGAGTGGAGGTGTTGCACGAAGGCGGCGCCTCCGAATCGGATCTGGTGGTCCGTGACGACGGCAGCGTGGTGGCGGTCATTCGCAACGAGGGCGGTGATACGGGAGGTTTCGGCTCCAAGATCTGTCGCGGAGCACCCGACAGTCCCGGTGACTGGACCTGTGCCAACGACCCCAAGAAGTACGACTCGCCGCTGGTCTTCGAGGAGGCGGGCCGGGTGTGGCTGATTGGGCGGCGGCACCTCACCGACGACGGGCACTACGACCTGGGTCGCACAGACCTAAGTCCGACCGACCAATACTGGCTGTATCAGCTGTCGTATTGGGGCGAGCCCAAGCGCTGCAGTCTGTGGGAGATCGACCCCGACGCGCTCACGGCCACCTGGACGCTAGACCTGCCGTCCAAAGGCGACACCTGCTTTACCGAGAGGGTCCGGCTGGGCGAAAAACTGCTGGTCTACAACTACAGCTCCGACCCGGACGGACCCGAGCTGAGCTGGGTCGAGGGCCAGGGAGACCCAACGGGAATCTGGCGGCAAGAGCTGGACTTCACACCGTGAGCCCAGCGGGAGTCTTCAGGCTCACGTGGACCGTCGGTTCTAAAGGGAAAGTACCTGGGTCCTCGCGCTAACGTACGGGTCCGAAGTCCTAAAGACCGGAGGTAAATCCTAGATCTGCGGCCCCAAAACTCCGACGGAAACGTGGCTCCGTCCGCCATCGGCGTTACCCACATGCCGGAGACACACATGGCCATCAACTGGTTCCCCGGACACATGAACAAAGCGAAGCGCGAGATCGGTCGTGCTTTTCAGCAGGTCGATTTGGTCATCGAAGTGCTGGACGCTCGGGTTCCATACGCCAGCTCCAACCCCATCTTGCGACGACTCCGGCGCGACAAGCCGTGCATCAAGGTGCTCAACAAGAGCGACCTAGCGGACCCCGTTGCCACCGCCGAGTGGATCGCCCACTTTCAAGCCGAAGACGGTGTTCGAGCCGTGTCAGTAGACCGAGAGCAGACCAAGCTAATCAAGTCGCTGTTGGTCGAGGGACGCAAGATGCTGCCCGCAGACCGAAACATGGACAAGCCCGTCGTGGCCATGATCGTCGGTGTCCCCAACGTCGGCAAGTCTACGCTGATCAACATCCTCGCGGGTCGCATCATCGCCAAGACGGGCAACGTACCCGCGGTCACCCAGCGTCAGCAACGCATCATCATCGCCAAGAAGATGATTCTACTCGACACGCCGGGAATCCTCTGGCCGCGCCTAAATCCACCCGCCTGTGGCTATCGTTTGGCGTTCACCGGGGCCATCAAGGACAACCAATTCGACTTCGAGGAGCTGTCGCTCTTTGGCGCCGAGTTCTTGGCCAGTCACTACCCCGAGGCCCTCGCCAGCCGGTACAAGCTAACAGAAGTCCCCACCGAAGGTTCGGCGCTACTCGCCTCCATCGCCGCCAAGCGCGGATGCCTGGGCAAGGGCGGCATCCCCGACCTAAACCGGGTCAGCGAAATTCTCATTCGGGAGTTTAGACAGGGCAAACTTGGCGGCATCACCATGGAGCGCCCGTCCGATATTCCCAGTGATGACGACGAAGAAGAGCCGCCCGAAGCCATCACGCCGACCTAGCCAGGCGTCCCCGAGGACGATGCAGGCCGTTGGTGGCTAGAAGCCATCCCGTCGGAACACTTCGGTCCCCTCCAGCAACGTCCACAAAACCAAGGTTCCGGCAAGTTCGTCGGTGGTGATGGGGTCTCGGTCAACCACTATCAGGTCGGCCAGTTTTCCGACCTCGATGGAGCCTACGTTGTCTTCCTGACGCATCAGGTAGGCCGCCTCTGTCGTGTACGCACGAATGGCAGCGTCCACACTCGGAAGGCTTTGATCGCCGCGATTCACGGCGCGCGCCATACCCTTGAACGGCGACATATCGCCCACGTCATAGTCGCTAGAGAGCACCACATGGGCGCCGGTCTCGTACAGGTCGCGCAGGGGCCAGGACCGTTCGTTTACCCTCGGTGCACCAATGTAGTAGTCATTGTCATGCAGGTGGTTTGGCAGGGTCCACTCGGAGATCTGCAGGT
>JAACDH010000247.1 GCA_009936995.1 Rhodobacterales bacterium | reverse complement strand
GGACGACGACGGCGACACCCGAGGGGTCATCGCCGCCGACCTGAACAACGACGGCTACCTCGATCTGGTCAAGCGCGACACCTCGGGTCCGACGGGCATCTACCGCTCGGGGTGGGGTGGTCAGGGCTGGCTTCGGGTCCGTCTTCACGACTCGGGGGCCAATACCCATGCCATCGGGGCCACGGTTCGTCTGTACTTTGGCGACAACCGTCATCCAAAGGTGTGGATTCGTTCGGGCGGCACCAGCCATGCGTCGGGTGGCCCGCCCGAGGCGCACTTTGGCCTTGGCGATGCGGATACGGTGCGTCGGGTTGAGATTACCTGGCCGGACGGCGCCATTAGCAACCTGTTCGACGTGGATGCGCGTCAGGTGTTGGACGTGACCCGGGAGTGAGGTGTGCGCGCCGCTTGTCCATTTGGTTATCGTGTGTCTCCGAAGGCTTCGATCTCGACGGGTCAATCCTTGGACTTACGCTCGTCTTCTTCGCCGGTCGGTTCCAGGATGATGAACTGTACGCGACGATTTTTGGCGCGACCCTCATCGGAGCTGTTGGAGGCGATGGGTATGTCCTCGCCGTATCCGACGGGCTTCAGGCGCTCGACGGCGACGCCGAGGTTCACCAGCGCCGCGACCACTGAGTCTACCCTTCGCTGCGAGAGCTTGCGGTTGTACGCGCTGTTGCCCCGGCTATCGGAGTGCCCCTGGACTTCGATGGAGGTCAGCTCTGGGTGAGAGAGCAGCGTGGCGGAGATCTCGTCGACAAGCGCCAAGGACTCCTCTTTGATTTGGTCGCGGTCGAACTCGAACAGGATCTGCTCCAGGATCATCACCTCGCCTTCGGTGACCTCGACCACCGCGGGCTCCATCGTGACCTCGATGATGATCAGGCTGCGCTGGTCGGGCTCGATATGGATCTCATGACGCTCGGTGCCGAAGGTGGCGGCTGCGATCAGCAGGGTCCAGTCGCCGGGCTCGAACACGAAGATCTCTTCGCCGTCCTGGCCCAACGCTTGCGCCTCGCGCGCTACGGGGCCCAGGAAGGCCACCACCGCGTCGGGGATCGCGCCGGTGTCGGTGCGGGTAATGACCATCACGCTGCCCGGTCGCCAGAGCAGATCGATGACCTTGTGATTCTCGCCTTCTTCGAGCACAAAGGTAATCTCCTGCGGCTCCATACCCGTCACCAGATTGGGCTCCACCGTCAGCGTGTGCTGCTCGTTGGGGATCAGTCGCTGGCCATCGAACTCGTTGAGCACGATGTTGCCGTTCTCGTCTGTCCTGCCCACGGGCATGTCGTCCATGTACACCTCGAGCTCAGGCGCCAGCTTGCCCTCGGGGGAGTTCACTACGAGGCTCAGCGAGGCCAGCGCGTCGGGACATCCGTCTAGGTCGTTGTAGGTGTTGAAGGTCTCGGGCTCCAGCGGGCAGGTGTCCTCTGAGTCCCAGTAGCCATCCAGGTCTGTGTCGATGCGGGCCGACTTTCCGAAGGTCCAGCCGACGGCCGCGAACATCCGATAGCGCGCCGCGCTCACGCCTGGGGTCAGGCCGGTCGCGCCGCCCAGCGTCCAAGATAGACCGCTATTGTAGCGGCCGCGCAGACTGGGGAGCAGCTCGCCTGGGCTCTCGGTGAGGGGCACGGTGTTAGGCTTCAGGGAAGGGTCGAAGCGCACTTCGGTACGCGCCGCCAGCGTCTCGTTGATGCGGTAGCTGGCGCCCAGCGCGGTGAGCAGATTGGCGCCGCCGCGGAGGTTCTCGAAGGCCATCGAGGGGTTGGCCTCGACCCCCACGTTCAACTCGATTCGTAGATCGCCCAAGCGGTAGCCCGGCGCCACCAAGACACCGCCGCCAAAGCCGCCATTGCCCAGCATCCGCGACTCGGTTCCGGCGGGAATGTGCATCAGCGGGATCACTGAGAGGCCAAAGCCCACGTCGAGCGCCTCATCGTCGAGGACCACGCTAATCGGGGCGTACAGCTTCATGTCGCCCAGACCCGCGCCCTGGACGTCTCCAGAGGGGCTTACGCCGGTGAACCACACGGGAGCGGACAGGGCCAGCCCCACGCGCTCG
>JAACDH010000246.1 GCA_009936995.1 Rhodobacterales bacterium | reverse complement strand
GTCGACATCATCGGCGTCGTCGAAGCCTGTGCATAGGTCGCAGCCGTCGGGAACGCCATCAACATCGGTGTCGACGCCATCGTCGGCGCTAGGGCAGATGTCGCACACGTTGGGCACGCCGTCGCCATCGGTGTCGGCGCTGTCGTCGCCGCCCGGGCACACATCGCAGCCGTTGGGCACGCCGTCGAAGTCGTCATCGAGGAAGTCGTCGGCGCCCGCGCACACGTCGCAGAAGTTGGCCACGCCATCGCCATCGGTGTCGACGTTGTCGTCGCCACCCACGCACACGTCGCAGACATCGCCCACATTGTCCGAATCGAGGTCGGCCTGATCGGCGTTGGCGGTTCCCGGGCAGTTGTCGCAGCCGTTCGGAGTGCCGTCCGCGTCGCCATCGAGGGCGTCGTCGAAGCCCAAGCAGGTGTCGCAGCCGTTCACGAAGCCGTCGGAGTCGGTGTCGATGGCGTCGTCGAAGCCATCGCAGCGGTCGCAGGCATCGGCCACGCCGTCCAGGTCGGTGTCGACGTTGTCGTCGCCGGCCGCGCACGCGTCGCAGCCATCGGCCACGCCGTCGGCATCGGCATCGGCGCTGTCGTCGAAGCCCGCGCACACGTCGCAGCCATCGGCCACGCCGTCGAGATCGGTGTCGACCGCGTCGTCGAAGCCATCGCACACATCACAGCCATCGGCCACGCCGTCGCTGTCGGTGTCGACCGTGTCGTTGAAGCCGGGACAGGCGTCGCAGGCGTCGGCCACACCGTCGGCGTCGGTGTCGGTGGGGTCGCCCACACAGTCGTCGCAGGCGTTCGGGATACCATCGCCATCGTCGTCGAGGGCGTCGTCGCCCAGGGCACAGATGTCGCAGCCGTCGGGAACGCGGTCGCCATCGTCGTCGAGGGTGTCGTCGAAGCCGCCACAGATATCGCAGCCGTCTGGAACGCCATCGAAGTCTGTGTCGACCCCGTCGTCGTTGCCCGGGCAGACGTCGCAGCCATCCGGCACGCCGTCGATGTCAGCGTCAGCGGAGCCTGGGGCGCCGGGACAGGCGTCGCAGCCGTCGGGGGCGCGGTCGAAGTCGGTATCTGCGGCGTCATCAAAACCCTCGCAGAGGTCGCAGCCGTCGGGCACACCGTCGACGTCGGCGTCGAGGTCATCGTCGAACAGCGGGCACAGATCGCAGGCATCGGGCGTGCCATCGGTATCGGCGTCGAGGGCGTCGTCGCCGAGCAAGCAGAAATCGCAATCGTGAGGAACACCGTCGCTATCGCCATCTTGTCGGTCGTCGAACCCAGGGCAGGCGTCGCAGGAATTGCCGACCGTGTCGGAGTCGCTGTCAGACTGGCTGGGGTTGTGGTCGAGGGGACAGTTGTCGCAGGCGTCGGGGATAGAATCGCCGTCGGAGTTGATGCTATCGTCGCCGCTGGGGCAGATGTCGCACACGTCGCCGTTCCTGTCGCCGTCGGCGTCCGCCTGGTCGGCGTTGGCATCGGAGGGGCAGTTGTCGCAGCGGTCCGGAGCCCCGTCGGCGTCGGCGTCGACGGCGTCAGAGAAGCCCGGACAGACGTCGCAGTCATTCGGAGTGCCGTCGAAATCATCGTCCAAGTTGTCGTCGCCGGTGGGGCACAGATCGCAGTCGTCGCCGTAGCCGTCCCCGTCGAGATCGGCCTGACCTGGGTTGACGACGGTGATGCAGTTGTCGCAGGCGTCGCCGAGGCCATCGGCGTCGGCGTCGAGCTGACTGGGGTTGGGTGTGGCGACGCAGTTGTCGTCGTTGTCCCAAATGCCGTCGCCATCGGAGTCGAGGCGGATGTTGACGTCGTTGGCGGTCACATCGCCGGCGAAGCCGCCTTGGAGCGGAACGGACCAAGAGGCCGTGTTGGACATCGGGGTTTCGTCGGCGACCGGCAGCGCCAGCACCACATCGAAGTAGACGTCGGCAGAGCCACCCGCTGCGACCACGATGTTGCGGATCTCGAGGACGTTGGCGGTGCTGAAGTCGTCGCCACCCGCGTCGTTGATGATGGACCACGACACAGCCTCGTCGGGTATGACATCCGTCGCCGTGACCGTGCCGGGCTCGTTGCCGGTGTTCTCAAGGTGGATACGGTACCGGATGGTGTCGCCGACGCTGGGCTCTCCGTCGCCATCAACGTCGTTGCGGATCTGCCAGTCTTTGACGCTGGACAGCAAGAAGTTGGGGTCGTACGTGTCGATTCCGATGACGTTAACCACCGGCCAATACTTGTCGCCACCCGAACTGTAGGTGACGTCCAGGGAGGTGTCAAAGGGCGTGAGCGCCGCCGAGATGTCGAACTGGTCGATGTCGACGCCCACCACGCCTGTGATCACCGGCGTGCTGGTGTTGATTGTCCGATTCATGGGGTTTCCGATAGGGTTATCGGCGTCGGTGAGATCGTAGCTGAGGCCACCGGGGCTGCCGACCACGTTCACGAACTCGTTCGGTGAAGAGACGCTCTCGCCTTCCATGGTGTGGTAGGTGAGGTCACCGCCTACCAGCGTGTCGACGGTGAAACCGGACAATGAGAGCGCTGTACTGCTGAGATAGAGCGTAACCACGCCGTCATAGCGCATGACTTGGCGAGGGGGAAGGCTGGCATCGTTGTAGACCAGAAGCAAAGAGCTAGAGGCATTATCGGTGCCACCATTGTTCATCCGACCCGAGTAGTCGTCGACGTACCAGTCGCCCTGCATCAAGCCAGCGTCGACCAAGTCGGTGATGTCGGCATTACACACCTGGAGATCGTACGACATCGATCCGCCGTCAGCGCAGTAACAGACGTCGGCCACCACCACGTGCACGCCGCCACCGGGCGTGGTGAGGGTGACGGTGTCGTCAGGAGAGGAAGAACAAGCGGCTCCAGGCTCAGTCTGAGTACCGCCCCAGTACAAATGCGCCGCCTCGAGCGCACCCGTCGCTGGCACGTTGGCGCTGGTCACTTGAATCAACGCCGGCTGAGCTGGACCGTCAACCTTGCCGTCGCCATCGGCGTCTTCACCCAGGCTCGCGCCGGTCATGAAGTGTGCAACATTGCCGTACCACGTCTGGCGCAGCGATATTGGCTCGTCGGCGTGGGCCTCACCAGACCACAGCGCCACCACACACACGCTCCCAAACAGAACGCGACCTAACCCCGATGTCTTCATGCCAGATTCCAGGCCCTACAACAGGCGGATTTCCCATTTTACCCGATCACATGGGCAAATAGCGAGGAGATCACCCCTCAAAGGTATATGGACCGGGCATAGACCCACGAATCAGCGCAGTCGGGAGCGTTAAATCCGCGACCTGTTCTGCTCGACCAAATTTGCGAGTTCGAAGTCTTTACTGGGCTTTGGCGGCTGGCAGAGGATGCCTCTCGGACGCTGGAGGAGGTTTCGACCAGCCCGCGAACAGCATGTCACTGTTGGGCCACTTTGTGCATTTCTCGCGCAGAAGAGACCATTGCGGACGAATCAGAGCAGGCCTGCTTAGCCGCAGCCCGTGGCGTTGGCGGCGTCGTCTATGACCCGGGTGAGCGCTTCGTACCCGACCGGCGGACACCGCACACTTCAGCGTCGAAGGACCCTCCTGCGACACGGACGCGAATGGCGGTGCCCCTGGAAACCTCGTCAGGCGAATGCACCACCCCATCGGGGCCTTGAACGATGGCATAACCGCGCTCGAGTACCGACAGCGGACTTAGGGCCTGTAGACGTGCTTCTAGCGAATTCTGCCGTTGTTTCTGATTGGCCAGCACCCGCGCCATCGCCCCGTCTAGTCGCGCATTGAGCTCTTGGTGACGGGCCTGGGCAAGACGAATCTTCTGCGTGGGCCCGCGCAGACGCATCTTCAGATCATCGAGGCGTTGCCACCGTCTCAGCATGGCTCTCTGCATGGCGTGATGGAGAGAATCGGCGTGCTGAGCGAGCTGCTGACGCCCCGCAGCACCATCGGGGAGGCACGCCATGGCCGCCGCCGAAGGCGTGGGTGCCACCACATCGGCGACCAAATCGGCGATGGTGGTGTCCACCTGATGGCCCACCGCAGAGACCACCGGCACCGGGCAGCTGGCGATCCACCGCGCCAAATACTCATCGTCGAAGGCCGCCAAATCCTCGCGGGCGCCCCCCCCACGAGTGACCACAATCACCTCACTCCGACCGTCCTCGATGAGCAGCTCGAGGGCCTGAATAATTGCCCCGGCCGCATCCACACCCTGCACCTTGCTGTGGGCGACCAAAATACGGGTCGCTGGCCAACGCTCGCGGGAGACCTTGAGAAAGTCTTGTAGCGCCGCTCCAGTGGCCGAGGTGACCACGCCGACAACTGCCGGTACCTTCGGTAGAGTGCGCTTGCGACGCGCATCGAGAAGGCCGTCCGCTTCCAGGCGCGCCTTGATCGCGGCCAGCTTCTTGGCCCACTCGCCCTCACCTGCCGCTCGCACCGCTCTTGCGTACAGCTGATAACGACTTTGGCCCGGGAAAATGCCCAACCGCCCCACGGCGATGATCTTCTCGCCCACTCGGGGCTTGTAGCCACTCTGCTGCCAATTGCTTCGCCACACCACACAAGAGAGCGTGGCCTGGCGATCGCGAATCATCAAGTAGCAATGCCCAGAAGCAGGCGTAGATAGCTGGCTGACCTCTCCTTGTACTTCGATCGAGGGCCAGTGCCGCTGAACCATGCGGTCCAGCTCGCTAGAAAGCGTGCTCACGGTATAGCGGCGAATGCTGCTCATCGAAGCCTCGTTTGAATCTCGAAGGAGACCTGCTCAGACGCTATCAATGCCCGCGCCTTATGAAGGGTATTCTCTTGGGTTTCGACAAGATTTTCAAGCTCATTGGGATCTTCATCAAGACCAAAGAGCAGCTCTTCGTGGGCCGTCTGAATCCACTTCACGCCGTTGTTCCGCAGACCCAACAACGGTCGACCTGCGGCATCTTGGCCGACCAGCGCACACCAGACCGTAGCGCTGCGAGTGCCATCCGCATAACCCTGCAAACTGACCCCCTCTGTCTCTCTAAAAATATCTATACGAAGGTGCTCTTGAACCGTTACCGCCACATCCATTAGCCGGACCTGCGCAGCCACCCGAGGATGATTCACCTGGAGGCCCGGAGTGACGATAATCAATGGAACCCGAATCATAGGGTCGTACAGGCCCGCGTGACCGTCTTTGAGGCGACCGTGGGTGCCGGCGACCACGATCATCGTCCGATCGGCGACGCCGGCATCTTGGATGCGAGCCGCAACCTGACCGACCACCTGGTCCACCTTGGGAATACCCGACGCACCCATCTTCGCATCTTGCAGGTGAATCCAGCCAAAATGCGGAACATGCGCGTGTTGACTGTACCAGACCGCGAACCGCTCTTCGGTGTCAGCGGCCCGGCGGGTGGGCTCGGCCTGACCGCGGAGTTCTCGAATCAGGCTGCGTACATGGCGGACCAAGTTGATGCGCATCACCCCGGGGAGCATCTGAGCAAAGTCATCGTCGAACACCAAGAAGCCCTGCTCGAGACCGGCCTGTGACCCCGCCAGGGGCGACGACACGAAGCCGCCCGTTGCGTAGCCCTCTGTGGCCAGCCCCTCGGCCATCGTGCGGTATCCGCGACCCAAAACGTCATCGTCGAAGAGCAATTTGTGCCGCAGCGGATGCAAGCCGGTGAGCAACGTGGCGTTCGCTGGCGAGGCCTGATTGGACGGCGTGACGGCGTTTTCGTACAGGACACCGCGGTCGGCAAGCGCGTTTAGGGACGGAGTTCCAGCGCCACCTAAATCGTCGAAAGCCAGTCCATCCGCTGAGATGAGGATGATGTTCGGATCGCCCTTGAGGGCATAAGCGCCGCCGGTATTTTTCATCGGGTAGCCAATCGCGCTGCCCAACGCGATGAACAGCGCGGCGGCACCGGCCGCCGGGACCCAGCCTACCGCGGAAGTTTTACCGGCGTGAACCCGCCGCACCCAAAACCTGGCGTTGAAATATATGACTGCGCCAATGCCAACGGGCATCAGTCCCATGGCGACCGCAGCCGCCGGTTGAGCGTCGTTAAACACCTGAAACGCCGCCTGCCACAGGTAGTAGCCGCAGAGCAGGAAACCCGAAACGCCAATTTGTTTCGAGATAGTATCGGCTGCAGAGACGCTGTGTTGTTTGTCGGCGTGCACCACCAGGCCACCGAAAACTCCGAAGATACCGCCCAGGGTCCCCATGATCACCGCACCCGAGATGCCCAGCATGAAGAAGTCGACAGTGGAGAGCGGCAGCTTCAGGCTCGCCGCGAGGGCAACAGCCTCCATGACGCCCGCCACAAAGCCCAGGCCCACTGATTGATATGCGCCGTAGACGACGCGCCGCTTAAAGCCCCAGGATTCCATGCCAACTTCTAGCCCAACCGAGGCGTTCCGGCGACGTCACTGCCGACAGTTGGATATGCCGAATGCCACCCTGGAGTGCCCCGTGCGATTTTCTCTGCTCGCCCTGCTCAGTCTCTGCGCCGTGTCCCCTGCCCTTGCTGGGAAAAAAAAGGCCGTCGAACCTAACATCGAAGACGTCTCCGCTCAGTTGATGGGACGCGCCCTCACCTCGGACGGCGCCTGGGACAAGCTCATCGAGCTCTGTGATGACATCGGTCACCGCCTCGCCGGAACAGAAGCCCTCGAAAAAGCGGTGGACTGGGGCGAGGCAAAGTTGGCCGCAGACGGACTCATCGCAAGTCGCGAGCCGGTGATACTACCGGTGTGGATACGCGGCGAAGAGAGCGCTGTCCTGCTCGATCCAGTCGAACGTCCCTTAAAGGTACTGGCCCTAGGGGGCAGCGTTGGTACCCCAGAGGGCGGTATTACCGCCGAGGTCGTTGTGGTCGCGAACTGGGAGGAGCTGGAGGCCCTCGGAGACGCGGTCCAGGGTAAAATCGTGCTCTACGACGTGCCGTTCACCGGCTACGGAGAAACGGTCCAGTACCGTGGCCAAGGCGCGCTGCGAGCTGCAAAACAAGGGGCCGTGGCCGTCTTGGTCCGCTCGGTGACTCCCCACAGCCTCGACACCCCGCACACCGGCGCACAGTGGGGCGCCGAGGAGGGCGTTCCGGCCATCCCCGCCGCCGCCGTTACCCTCGAAGCCGCAGCGCTGATGCACCGCCTGTCCAACCGTGGCAAGACTTTCCGCGTCCACCTCGAGCTCGGCGCCCCTGTCGAGGATGATCGCCCCGGCCACAATGTCGTCGGCGAGATCACCGGCCGTGAGCTGCCCGACGAAGTGGTGGTCTTAGGCTGCCACCTCGACTCCTGGGACGTCGGCCAAGGCGCCCAAGACGATGGCGCTGGCTGTGTGGCGGCCATGGAAGCCGGCCGACTCATCGCTGCCCTGCCCTTTGCCCCGCGACGCACCGTCCGCGTGGTTCTCTTCACCAACGAAGAGAACGGCCTGGCAGGCGGAAAGGCCTACGGTGTCGCCCACGGGGACGAGAAGATCGTCGCCGCCATGGAGATGGACACCGGAGCCGGCTCGCCCTGGGGCTGGCGCGTGGACGTCCGTCGAGAAGACGAGGCAGAAGCGAAGCGACTTCAGGCCCAAGCCATCGAGGCCCTCGCCCCGT
>JAACDH010000245.1 GCA_009936995.1 Rhodobacterales bacterium | reverse complement strand
GGCGGATACCGGTGCCGAGAGACAGATGGACGTCGCGGGGGAAGCCGATGGCGAGGAGGGTTCGGGCGAAGGCCGGGGCCTAGGCCGGGCTCCCGGTGAGGCGTCGGATGTCGACCAAATGCTCTCCTACATCTACGATCGCGAGCAGGACCAACGGGCCCATCGCTCGGCCTCGGACGGCGAAGGGCATCGAGGCCTGACGGTGCCGCTCTGGCTGCATGGCGTGCGCCATCTGTTTCCGGCGGAGGCAGTCGAGGTGATGGAGAGAGACGCCCTCGATCGGTATGGACTCACCGAGCTGGTCACCGACGCCGAGGTGCTCCGGCAGGCCGAGCCTTCCCCGGCGCTGTTGAAGGCGATTCTTCAGTTCAAACATCGCATGGGGCCCGAGGTGCTCGCGGTGGCGCGCCAGGTTGTGTTGACCGTCGTGCGTCAACTTGCCGACAAACTAGAGACTCAGTGCGGCGCGGCACTTCACGGCACCCGTGAGCCTGATGACCGGCCACCTGCTCGAACCTGGCGGAACGCGGACTGGCACCGCACCATTCGACGCAACCTGCAGCGCTGGGACCCCCAGGAGCAGCGGCTGGGCGTTGATCGCATCACCTTCCGGCATCGGCAGAAGGGAAGGGGACAGTACCGAATTATTCTTGCGGTTGACCAGTCGGGCTCCATGCTGGACAGTGTGATTCACAGCGCCGTTATGGCTGGTATTTTCAGCCAGATACCTTCTGTTTCGGTGAATTTGGTTCTGTTCGACCACCGTGTCGTCGACCTCTATGCGGTGGCGGATGACCCCCTCGAGGTGCTGATGCAGTGTCAGCTGGGTGGAGGAACAGTTCCGCTTCCCGCGATTCAACACTGTGCCAGTTTGATCACCGAACCCGAGAAGACGTTGCTTGTTGTGCTCTCTGACTTCTTCTTCTACGGCTCGGGTAGGGACGTGCTCACCCTCGCCGAGTCGCTGCACGAGTCTGGGGTTCGCTGCATCGGCCTGTGTGCGCTCGATGCTCAGGCGCGGCCCAACTACGACGAGTCCTACGCGCGAAAGCTCGCCAATGTGGGCTGGACTGTCGAGGCGCTCACCCCTTCTGCGCTGGCCAGCCGGGTGTCGCATTGGATGGGTAGCACGTGACCCCGAGCAAGCGGGACCGCGACAAGCTCTCTCGAATGGGCGAGGCCTTCGACCGCGTTGATGACACCCTTCGCGGGCTCGCGCTTCAGGGACTTCAGCGCACCAGTACGACGACGTCCGATGAGCTGCAAGCGCTCGGTCAGATGGCACACCACGCGGGGTTGATTCACGTGGAACGGTCGCTGGCCGTACTGGTGACGTTGCTCGTTAGATATCGAAGCCGAGATCCTGTGTTCCGTTCCTCCGAGTGGTTGTCGGGCGTGAACCGTGCTTGGCTGAACAACACCCGGGCCCGCAACGCGTGGACCCAGGCCGACACGCCTGACCAACTGCTTCCGGTCATCGGTCGGGCGCGGCGCAAGTATGTGGAGGTCGCAGAACCGCTCGAGGTGCAAGCGCTGGGTGCGGCCGGCTGGGTCACCGACAGCGATTTTGTAGGCGTGAGCGTGAGCCTGTTCGGTGTGCGTGATGGGCGAATGTACCAGGCCAGCATCGCGCGACCGGCCAGGTACTTTGGAACTGAACCCCGTCGGCTCCTTCGCCAGGACTTGTCTGACCATCACGCGCTTCGTTTTCAGGACTTGGCCCACGGCGCCTGGGTTCTCCACGGCGCCAAGGTAAGCGACGATGGTCGACTCTCGCTCCATCAAAACCTCACCTTAGAGATGGCTGCGTGGCGCGGTGCTCGGGCCTATACTTCCCTGCACTGCGCTGATTGGGTCTCGGTGATGGACCTCGTGCGTACCCATGGGCTCGATCCGCTGCGGGCACAGGGATCCACCGTCGTCTACGTAGAACCTGGCCACGTTTCCCCGCTGCGCGTCGATCACAAACGCTCGGTGGCGACCGCCCGGATGCTGGATGCCAGGGGTGCAGTGATGTCGCTGCGGGTGCCGCTAACGTCGCAAAACAACATCTTGGTCGACAATCTTGAGTACCTATCTGCCCACCGAGACTGGCAGCCGGATGGCTGGTTCGGTGTCGTATATGTTGCAGGAGGCCAGCTGTGTTTTACGCCACAAACGGCGCTGTACCACAAGGGTGTTCTGCTTCCCATTCCTGCGGTTCAACGAGTCAATGAGGTTCATTTGTCGCTGGAAGACCTGTCCAAGGCCAAGCGCCCATGAGCCAGCAAAACAATGGATTGCGGGTGTTCGCGCGGCACGGTTCGTCTTTGGTGGCGCTGGTTCGGGATGTGTCCGATGTGTTGGATGCCATCGCGGTGGCGGGTTTGGCCTGGCCTGACCCGGCGTTGGTTGGCGACCTCGACGGCCTGGCGATGCGCATGGAGTCGGCCGGCGCTCCGACCGGCGCCGGCTACCTCCGCTCGCTCTCTGCTGCGCTCCAGTGCTTGACCCAGGCGACCGAACTGTCTACCCGAGACCGGGCTGGCCGAGTGGCCTTCGCGGAGCTCAACCACCTGGTGCTGTGGCATCAGCTGTTTCGCAAGGAGGTGGACGCCGTGGCGGTTCAAGCCCACTTACTCACCCACGATGACGCCACCCCGACCCACCAGCGACAGACCCCAACGCTCTCGGGTGTCGTTCACTGGGTAGGGGTGCTCCGAGATGGCGACACGGTGCGCTTCTTCGGGGTCTGTGACCAAAGGCTCGTGATCTTTGTGGATGAGTGGCTCGATCTGAGCCCCTCGTGCTTGGCCTATGAACCCGCGGTGTCCAGGGTATTTCAAGCGCGGCTGCCTCTAGCGCAAGTGCTCTCGTCCGGCGTGAGGCTCACGGACTTTCCGGTAGAGGTGCAGCAGCATTTTTTGTTGGCGAAGCCACATTTTAGTTCTGTTCCAACCTTAGTTAAGCGCTCAGAAGATCGGATTAAAATTCCTAAATTCACATCCGATCTGGCTCCTGTGGTGGTGAACGGCCAACTGGCTCGTGAGGGTTCAAAGGTTGTGTTACGCGTGAGCGGTCTGAGACTCACGGTGTCAGATACGCTCACGCTCACGCTCACGCGCTTTCTATTGGCCAACGGTGCGACCGATGTCTCCCTAGTTGTGCTTAAGAGACGGGACCGAATGGTGCTTGTTGGCTTCCAGAGTGAATTCGATGGCTTGGTGTTTCCGCATCTGGACGACCATGCCTTGCCGCTCGTCGCGTCTACGTTGGTGTCTCAACTCCAAGTCACGGATGACTGGGCCGCGTGGAGCGCTGCGCTGCTCGGGGCACCAACGTCAGCACCTGGCCTACCCGACCGTGAGGAGTCCTGGGAGCCGAGGCTTGGGCTCTGGGAGCTCTCAGGAACGGCGCCATCGCGTGACGCGCTGGATTGGGCCCGCTCGGTGCTCCTGCGACCCAACGTAGAAAACGACGTTCTCTGGTTGGCCCTCTGGGCGTTGATGTTGGCCGACGAGCTACGGACGCCCGAGGTTTCTGCGTGTTGGGGTCGGTTCTCGGGGTCTTCGAATCACGGTAGCGGTGTCGACCTGTCTTCGGTGTGTATTCAGGCGCTGTTGATGCACGCCGCTGGGCGAAAATCGGCTGGCGATACGACCCCCAGCGTTGCGCTGGCTTGGCTTGATGTCCAAATTTCGGCGATGGGCTTGGACGTAGACGATGCAGTTTTGCCCGGGGCCAAGTCACTGATGCAGCTGGCGCGCTGTCTGTCCTGGATCGCGCCGAGTCGGTCGACTCACGCGGAGACGTTGGGCATCTCGCTGCTTCAGATGCGGCTGCTCATCGTCGATACCTTGTGGCGAGCGTTTGCACTGGATGAGCCCCAAGACCGTGTGGCGTTGAGCCGAGCGCTGTGGTTGATACGGTTCGTCGACCAACCCGCTGCTTGGTTTGTGTGAGCTCAACTCGGTCGGCCGGCCTCCTATCCGGTGATTTTGGGGTACACGAAGTGCCAGGACAATTGCATCTAATGATGTAGGGGACCGCTCCGTCGCAGAACATGCGGTCTGTCCCACGCTGGTCTCCGCCAAGTGGATCTTGACGTGTTCGCTCTGGTCCTGGCACTCCTCTTGCTTTCGGATTCGGCGGAAGGCCGTTACTCTTGCGCCGGAGATACTCAAATGTTTATTGCCCTCTTCGCTGCGTGCTGCCTCGATATAGCTGTTGCGGGTTCCTATAAAGAGCTTGAGAACGACCCCACAGTGCTTCAAGACGTCACGGCTTACACGGTCCAAAAAAACGAGTGGAGACTTGGCACGGGCATCACCTACGGCCTGTTGGACAACACCGAGATCAGCACGAGGATCATTCCGCTAATTGCGCCCTTGCTGGTCTCCAATGCATCGGTCAAGGTCACCGCCATCCAGACGCCAAAGTTAGATGTGAGCCTGCGAAGCGCAATTTTGTTTCGCTCAATCCCGCCCGACATCGCTGACCTACGTATCTTCGCCTACCCTTTCGCCTGGAAAGCGAGCTGGTTGATGCATCGCAAGTTCTCGCTCCACTTCGGTTCCTCGCTGCTCAAGGTACGGGTAGACGGCGACGTGGCTGTCGACTCCCTCGGCGAGTACCTAGAGCCTATCCTCGGCAGCAACTTCGACGAGGAGTTGGTTAATGAGATCGGCTCGAACATCAATTTAGTGAGTATCGACCTGTACCTTACGCAGACTCAGCTCGCCTTCGATTATCGGTTTAACCGACGAGATTCGCTGGTCCTCACGGCGGACACCTGGCTGGCCCTCAACGGCACGGTCATCGTCGGGGCCGACGTCGTAGAGGGCGAGGATACCGAGGTGGCCGCCGGGCTAGCTTCTCGCTTTAAAGTCCCCGTGAAAGATGGCTTTCGCACAACCGCCACCGTCTCTTGGCAGTGGTCCTGGCAGCGCACTCACGTTCGCGTGGGGCTCCCCATTCCCGTCAGTGACGCCTGGCTGGTCGCTATACCCAGGGCCTTCAGCGTATACTGGCTTCTGGGCGGCTCAAGAGGGGCCCCGTTAACCGCAGCGGCGATGGGCAACGGCGAAGCACCCTAGTTGAAGTGCTGGGGTGCGCTGGACCCGCTGATGCGTCCGCCGACCGACCCGCTTCTTGGTTGGCGTGAACGCCCCCTACGACGGAAGGCGTCTTACCAGGTCATTCTGGAGCACGCGAAGTGCCTCCTGTGCCTGTTGATGGATCGGGGCGAGGGGCGCACCTTCGGGTACCTCTAGGCGAACCTCGAAATACTACTTGAGCTTGGGCTCGGTACCGCTGGGGCGCGCCAGTACCCGGCTTCCATCTTCCAGATCCCAGGCGAGTACATTCGAAGACGGGAGGTCTAGGGCGGTGACCACACCCGTAGATAGCGCGGTTGAGGTGCGCGCCTGGAGGTCGCGGAAGTGGGCCACTGGACGCCCGCCCAATTGGGATGGGCTGGCCTGGCGAAGAGCGGTCATCGCGGCGGTGATTCGGGCTCGGCCGTCGGCGCCCGGTAGCACCAGGGAGTATTGACTGGCGGCGTGCAAGCCGTGTTGGCGGTGCAGAGTGTCGACGAAATGGAGCAGACTCTTGCCCTGACTGTGGGCAAATGTAGCGAGGTCGAGCAGTAGAAGGGCGGCGTTGAGACCGTCCTTGTCGCGGGTGATGCCGCCGGCGCAGTAGCCCAAAGCCTCTTCATAACCCAGGACAAATCGGCCTCCGGTGCGCTCAAAAGCGATGCCCAAGTGCCCCAGCCACTTGAACCCCGTGAGGGTCTGGCCATACTCCGCGCCGTGCGCCTTGGCGATGCGAGCGAGCTTGGCCGAGGAGACAACCGTGGTTGCGACCATTCGCGGTGTGTCTTTCGGACCGTGGGCGAGTAGGTCTTCGGCTAGCAACCAACCGACCTCGTTCCCGCTCAGTTGCCGCCATCCCGACTCGGTTCGGACGGCCACGGCCAGACGGTCGGCGTCGGGGTCGTTGGCGATGATGAGGTCGGAACCGGTTCGATCTGCGGTGGCGTAGGCGAGGTCAAGCGCGCCCTTCTCTTCGGGATTGGGGAAGGCGACCGTTGGAAAGTCGCCATCGGGTTCGTCTTGTTCGGGCACCACGGAGACCTGGGTATGACCCGCCATCGCCAACAACTCCATGAGACGACGGCTGCCCACGCCGTGCATGGCCGTGTACACCGCCGGGGGGCAGGAGCCGAGGTCTTTGTGGACGCGGAGACCGAGCAACGCACGAAGCCATTGTAGGCCGACTTCATTGGGAACGGCGTGGATTTTTCCCTGCTCGGAGAGCTGGGAGAAGGGCTGGGGTGCGTCCGGGATTCCTGGAGTCCAAAGCGCGTCGATGCGGTCGGCGGCGTCGGGTAGAATCTGGGCGCCGTCGGCGGCGTACACTTTGAAGCCGTTGTCCTTGGGCGGATTGTGGCTGGCGGTCACCATAATTCCGGCGGCACACCCAAGCGCGGTGACCGCATGGGCGAGCTCTGGCGTCGGGACCAGTTGGTTGTGTAAGAACACCTTGTGGCCGGCAGTAGCGAGCACCGCCGCAGACTCTTCGGCGAAGTCCCTGGAACGGTGTCGGCCGTCGTACCCGATCACCACGGCGCCGGTGGGGTGTGAGCTGGCCAGCCAATCGACCAATGCCCCCGTGACGCCACGAACCACGGCGACGTTCATCGCCCCCGGACCGGCGGCAATGGGGCCGCGTAACCCCGCGGTCCCGAACGTGAGCCGAAGGCCGAAAGTATCGTTGAGTAGTTCCCAATTACCTTCGTCGAGTGACTGTTGTGCCTGTTGACGCGTGATGGGATCGGGGTCGCGGGCGATCCACTCGGTCACGGCCTTGATTCGCTGTGCATCGGACATGAGAGATACTCGTGGCAGGAGATGTCCAGAGTTATAGCCGAACGGTCTCCTCACCCCCAGGAGTTCGTCTGTTGACAGCGTTCACCTTGGGCGCCCGCGCCCAGCAACGTGCGCGGGAACGGTTGGGGCGGCGCAGTTAAACGGGCGTGCCGCCGATGGCTGGCTCCTCGCCAGGTCGCGAGGGGCTTGTTCACCCTCGATGGTCAACGCAAGGACGCGGTGGTGCGGGTGGCTGGTGTTGCCGGAACCGTGTTCTTCGACGGTGCGGTGCATCTCTCGGATCCGGGCATGGCGCTTTGTCAGGTCATTGCCTCGATCGCTTCATACATCGAGGGGTGTCGGCGCAGGATTCTTCCAGTTTGCGTAAGCACCGGCGAAGCACAAGAAGCCGCGATCACCGAATCAGTATCTCCGCCGAGTGTATCTAAGCATTGTTTCTAGAGTTCGGCTTCAGGATCACCTATCGCTGACGATTGGGATCCTAGGCCACAGGGCGCGTTGTCGGGGCCAAGGAGATCACCGTGACGGAACCAGCACTAGCCTTCTGTGAAGCCGGACCGGCCGCACTCGCCTTCATGGGAGTTGTCTGCATGGGCACAATTCATCTCCCGGACCCCACTACTGGTTTGTTGGCGTTCTCTCCCAAGGACAGTGATCTGCTGCTTCCCGACGAAGGGGCGCCTGTTCGCATCGCATCGGGGCGCAATCTCGACCACTTCCAGGCCGTCGCCGAGGTGGTGGACTGCGAAGATGAACACAGTTGGGTGCTCTCGGTGCCGCGCCCCATACCCATGAGCGCGTCTCGACGAGCCTTTCGACACCGGAGCTTCGGCGAGGGGGTGTTCGGGGTCAACGGCCGGCCCTACGACGTGTACGACATCCACTCTGGAGGTGTCGGCTTGGTGGTGCCTCCGGGCAAGGTCACCGATGACGCCGGCCGGCGCTACGCGGGAACGCTTCGCCGTAGCGATGGTCCCAGCTGGGAGGTTTTGGCGGAAACTAGCCACTTGCGACGCCATCCCGAATACGCGGATTGGCGTATTTTAGGCTGTCGCCTGCTGCACGAAGAGGAAAAGGGGAAAAAGTCTCTTAGCCAGATATTGAAGCCGTAAGTCGTTAGCGCTGCTGGGTTCCGAACCAGTCGGCCGCTGCCGTCTGGAGTGCTTCCGAGCTAGTCACCTCTGCACTGCAAGGCGGCGGCGCATCGTGGCCCTCTACCAGCGGCAGTCCGATGTTGGGTTGGGGTAGATTGGCTCGCTGAAAACCATCGAGGATGGCGAGTGTTGCCGACCAGGGCACATTGGCCTCGATCTGTAGACTCACCTCGTCGTCGGCGGTCCAGTCTAAGGTCTTTAAGACCGTCGCGAGCTCGCCGGCCCATCGCTCTTCGTCGCCGATTTCCTTGCGGATGGTGAGGAGACAGCCGGTGGCGCCACCGACGCTGATTCGGCTGGGCGCCCGTCTCGATTCAGCGCACGCAGCGGCCCGATTTCCCAACAGGCTGCAGTCTGCGGACCAGCATGCTTCGGGTAAGCCGATCTGGGCGACGCCGTTGATCTTCGGATGGAATCGAACGTCGGCCTGACCCCAGACCCCGTCTACACCGACGTGAAGTTGCACGGACATTCGGCGAGCCACGCCATCGACCGTGACCGGGCCGTCTTTGCAGTACGGCTGAAGCCGCGCCCGTGGCTTGCCCGCCATCTGAAAGGCCTTGCCGTCCGCCGAGAGCCAGCGGTCGACGTGACCCGCATCGGCGGCGCTGATCACCATCCGGCGAACGGTCATCCAGGGGGTGGTCCCCGGGGCGGAGATCCACACCGGCCGTTCATCTTCGGGCAGGGCCTCGATGAGTGGCTGATATTGACCATTGGTGAGCTCGGCCTCGAGGCTGGCCAGATCGCCCACGAGTTGGTCGTTGAGGCGGATTCCGTCGGCGGCCAAGTACAGAGACAAAGCGTCTTGCGGGACCGAGGAAGCCGGTATGGGAGCCTTGGGCGCTGCAGGCTCTGGCATGGCGGCGGTACCGCAGCCTAAGAGTCCACAGACGACGGCGAGAGAACCGTGGTTCATGGGGAGGACTCCTTCGTGTGACGCTTGATCCAAGTGACCCATCGATGAATCACTTGTGCGCGCTCGGGTTCGCGATGCACTTCGTGTTTGAGCCCGTCGAAGATATGGAACTCCTTGTCGATCGCGCCGAGATTCGCGTGCAGGGTTCCGCTGGCCGCGAGCACGACGGTCTCATCTTCGCCGCCGTGGGTGACCAGCACAGGCAGCTTGATCTTGGGCAGCGCGTCGAGGGCGGCGGTGAGCGCCTTCAGGAGCTCGGCACCGGTTCGCGCCCGCATCTTGCCCTTGTACTGGAAGGGGTCGGCTCGGCTGGTCTCGTGCTCTTTGGGGTCGCGACAGCCTCGGGTGGCGTCGTAGTACCCTTGGAGCGGCAGTAGAGGCGTGACATTCGCCAGGAGTTTTGCGATCTTTTGCACAAGGAGAGGGATGCGCTCGGGGACCTTGAGCGGCGTCCCGTTGAGCACGGCGCCGGCCCATCGTTGCTCTCTGGCGAGCAGATTGATGGAGAGCAGGGCCCCCATGCTATGGGCGAGGATGAACAATGGTTTTCCGGGCGCGAGCTGTTGGAGGTGATCGCCGAGACGGGCGAGATCGACCATCACACCTTCGAGACTGTGCAGGTCGCCGTGCACTTTAGGAGACCGGCCGTGTCCGCGGAGATCGGGCGCGAGGACGGCGTACCCTTCGCTGACCAACGCTAGAATACTGTCTTGGTGACGTCCGCCGTGCTCTGCGTAGCCGTGGATCACCAGCACGCCACCGATGGGGGACGTCACCGGCATCGCTCGACGGGCGAACATCTGGGTGCCGCGCCAGCCTTGATAGTGCCAATGTTCGATGAGGAGGTCGTTCATCGGACGTCGAACCAGCTGCGACCCGCTTCCATGAGCGCGGTAAATTGAGTGGCGTCTTTGTGTTGGACAGCGGCGCGAATTTGGTGTGCGGCGTCGACCAGCCCTTGCAGCGCGTGGTCGCCATAGTCGTTGAGGGCCTGAATATCGTAGTAGAGTTGGGGGTTTTCCCGTGCGACGTTTCCGGCGACGCCCAGCTGCGCGTCGAAGGTGGTGCTGGAGAGCTCGGCCAGCGCTCGCGCTTGCTCGCCGGTGTTGGCGAGTGCCGTGAAGAAGGCGATGTTCAGCGCATGAGACAGGCCGAGGACGTAGGCGATGGCCCGGTCGTGCTCGTCGAGCCCCATGTCGACCGACGTGGCCATGGTGGAGCTGAACAGTGACTTGGCGTGGAGGGTGGCCTCGGGGTGTCCGAGGTCGACGAAGATGACGTGGCTGCCCGAGAGCAGGTCGGTATCGGGACCAAACATTGGGTGTATAGAGCTGACAGAGACGCCTGCTTCGGAGAGCGCTTTGAGACCTTCGCGAATGGGGGTCTTGAGGGAGGCGATGTCGAACACCGATCCTCGTGGCTTTCTCGCGGCGAGGTCGAGGAGGACGGCGTTGGTCTGTCGCAGGGGCGTGGTGACCACGATGCGGTCGTAATTGAGGGCGTCGGTGGCCAGCTCGGTGCGCGACCAGGGCAGATCGACGGTGGATGGGTCGGCCACGGTGACCCGGTAGCCTTGACTGTGAAGGAACCGAGCGAACCATTGGCCCATCTTGCCGGCGCCGCCGATGACAAGCGCAGAACCCTCTTCGCCGTGACGACTAGAGGCCACACGGTCTTGCTCTTGGGCGGTGAG
>JAACDH010000244.1 GCA_009936995.1 Rhodobacterales bacterium | reverse complement strand
TGCGAGAACCTTGGTGATCGCTGCGGTCAGCGTGGTCTTTCCATGATCAACGTGACCGATGGTCCCGATGTTCACGTGAGGCTTGCTACGGTCAAACTTTTCCTTGGCCATGTCAGACTGCCTTTGCGACCTCGTGGTCGCGTTTGATTGATTTTGGTGTGGAGCCCATGACCAGACTTGAACTGGTGACCTCCTCCTTACCAAGGAGGTGCTCTACCGCTGAGCTACATGGGCGAGATTGGTGGAGACCCACCGAATGAATGGAGCGGGAAACGGGATTCGAACCCGCGACCCTCAGCTTGGAAGGCTGATGCTCTACCAACTGAGCTATTCCCGCAAAGGAACATCGCAAAAAGGATGAAGTGGGGAGTAGTGGATTTGAACCACTGTAGGCTAAGCCGGCGGGTTTACAGCCCGCTCCCTTTGACCGCTCGGGCAACTCCCCAAATACAGTCCTCTTGCGAATGTACCGTAAAAAAGATCAGACCGAAGTGCTGGCGGTGGGACTCGAACCCGCAACCCTCGGTTTACAAAACCGATGCTCTGCCAGTTGAGCTACGCCAGCCTTTTGGCGACCGCTTCGCTCAGGAATCCCAGATGGGATGGCGTGAACCGACCCGCGAAGGGCCTCCATGCGAAGCGTCGCAGGTATATGGGCGGTCCCGATGGGTGTCAAGCAACGGACGCAGCGTAGATCTCGAATTCGCCGCGTTTCCCGTCAGCACGATGTTCTCGCGCGGATTTACTGCGTGTTGGGCTGGAAGAGAGTGGCAGGGATCGTTGTGGTGGCGTCGAGCCCGAGCACGTGAATGGTTTCCACCGAGGCCCCATTTCGCAAGGTCTCCGTCTCATGGGGGACGACGAGACCGGGCGCCAACTCGCGGTAATCGTCGAACAGGTACACCGTACTTCGGCCTGTGCCCTCCATGGTCACGCGTCGGAGGCGATGGTCGGTACGAGAAAAGGCCACCTCGACGAGCCCGCCCGAAGGTCCATCTTCTGGTCGCAGCACCACCAGATCGTCACCTTCTGGACCCACAACACTCAGCTCCCGCCAAGCGGTGGCCGTCTCGATGTCGGCAGCCACTCCGAGTGCCACTCGCAGGAGCTGCTCGGGCGCGAACCGTCCGACGATATCTTTGGTACGAGGCGCGTCCCTGGGTACCGTCTTGCCGTCGCTCACGACCCAGGCGCCTCCACCAGGCCCCGCGACGGTCACGCTGTCCACGCCCGTCCCCTTCTGTACGGTGACGTCCAGCCGGAGGGAGTCGCCCGAGCGCCGGTACACGTGTCGGGCCACCACCGGCTTCCCGTCGACCGGCACTTCCCGCACAAACTGAAAGGTGACATCTCGAGCATCGCCCATCGCGGCCAGTCCACCGGCGGCCCCGCCATGTGCTTCCACCGCGGCACGAAGGACCCCTTCGGCCTCGCGTCGTCCCCGTCGGGCTGCCGAAGGACGGGCAGATTCCGTCCCTGTCGCCATTGTGGCTGGCGTCTTGGGGGGCGGGGGAGGTGGCGCAGTCACGGCGACAACTTCCCCAGTGGCCAGATCGACTACGCGCGGAGCAGCCCCCGCAACGGCCAGTACCGGGAGCAGCTTCTGGACCTCAGCCTCGTCGGGGACAGCGTCGACGTGGACCAGGAACCGCCAACCTGCACCACGCTCGTAGCGGCGAACAATCCGGGTGCGTTCGGGGGAGGCACCCGCCTGCACTGCGGCTTTTCGAAGGGTTTCCGCCTCTTCGCGGGCAGCGTGCCCCGGCGACTCCACGGAAAATGGCGCGGTCCACCCGATGCTGGGGATGGCCAAGGCCAAGCCAGCCGCGAGAAGGGGGCGCTGCAGGCGAGTCAAAAGGGTCGCGGGCACAGTCACCTCGAAATGGCCGGACTGCTTGCATCGCCCCGGCACTCCGGATGTCTGTACTTCCTGAGATCCAGTCTCGCCAGTGTATTGGCACGTCAACCCGCCTGCTCGCTGGACTCCCACCAGTTCCGCACCTCATCCGGGGAGATGGACGCGCCATCGGGAGTCCGAAACCTCAGCTCCTCAAAGGGCACACGCTCCAGCTCGATCGGAGCGGGCATGAAGCAGGCGATGAAGGTGGCCAGGATGAAGCCAGCCACGACCTTGGCCCGCAGACTGGGGGGCGCGAGCGCAGCCGCAGGCAGTCCTCGCCATGCGCCCATCATCCAGAGCAAGAATGCCCAGACAGTCCACCCTTCCCAGAGGAACCAACCTCCCACCGCGACGACAACCAATCCCACCACTGCCACTCGATTCGCAAGCCGAGGTGCAATGGCTCGAAGTACATGCCCGCCATCCAGCTGGCCGATGGGGAGCAGGTTCATCGCGGTCAGAAAGCAACCCGCCCAGCCCGCAAGTCCAAGGGGCGAAAGCTCATCGTACCGGCCCGGCGGCGCGCCGAGGACCAGCCACCCAAGCCCGTCCATCAGCGGGGGATTCGCCATGATGGTGAGCGGAAAGCCCGGTTCCGGTTCGCCGAAGATGCCGACAATGGGTTCCAGGACCGCGTTCAGGACCGCGACAAACCAGCCCGGCTCTTCCGGAGCGGGAGGGGGCCACGGAAGGGTCAGTTCAGGCATGGCATGGGGGGTAGTGTCCGCGAGACCGAGCGCGAGAACCACTATCGCCACTGCGAAGCCTGCCAGAGGCCCCGCTGCGCCCATCTCAAGAAGCGCAGAGCGGGTGCGCGGAGGCGTTCGCAAGCGGATGATGGCGCCCAAGGTGCCAAACGCGAGCGGAAACGGGATGAAGAACGGCAGGGTCTGATCCATGCCGTGTCGTCGTGCCACGATGTAATGACCCGCCTCATGAGCCCCGAGGATGCCCATCAGTCCCAAGGCGAACTGAGCACTCCCCCACGCGGCTTCGCCATCCGCGAGCGGGTCACCGCCACCCCACCACCAGCCGTAGCTGAAAAAGACCGACACCAGCGTGAGGCCAAAGAGGGACAAGCATCGCAACCACTCCCGGCGGGTTGGAGCGGGCGGGGCCGGGGGATGTCGAGGATGGGTCGGGCTCATGGCGCGCCTATCGCACGCTCGTGGCGCACCGTCCAACAGGTCCAGAGCGACGATGCCGAGCGAAGACCGCCCGGCATCGAAGAAGGGACGACCTCAGGGTCAGTCGACTTCGCGCACTTGAAGCTCGTAAGCTCCCTCGCCGGTGCCAGCGCCGACAACGATCAGGTACTGCTCGCCACCAACCAGAATGCCCTGGTAAAAGGCTTCCTCGCCATCACTCACGCTGCGTCCGCCGAGTCCGGCAGCTCGGTCGTAGTACGACTCGTCGTCCGAATCCGTCTCGTCGAAGTCGAAGACATCTTCGGCCTCGTATTCGACGTAGGAGTTGACATCGTTGTCTTCGAGAGCGCACGCCAACGCGTTGATTTGGTCCAGGAAGCTTGACGGCTGAGGCTCGGTGGCGTCGGACACCTCGTCGCGGTCGTAGTCGAGGGCACAGCTCAGGACCGCGCCGGCTTTCGTGCCGCACGGGCTGAAGGTACTGGAGC
>JAACDH010000243.1 GCA_009936995.1 Rhodobacterales bacterium | reverse complement strand
GGTTGCCGGAGAGCACCGGAACTCCCAGGGCGAGCTCGGCAGCGCAGAGACCCAGAGCGTAGGCGTCCGAGCGGCCATCCTCACCGCGATCCTCGAGTCGCTCGGGTGGAAAGAAGCGAATGGCGTCGGTTTCGACCGTGTCGACCTCTTCGTCTAGCCAGGCGAGCGCGGAAACCCCCGGTACGCCAAGCCCTAGGATACTGACCTGCCCGTTACTGTCGACGAGGATTCGCCAGGGTGAAAGGTCGCCATGGGAGGGCAGTGTGCCCCGGTCGAGGGCCAGTAAGGCCTGGGCTGCGCGTCCGAGAAGCTCTAGGGCTGCCCGTTCTCCATGGGCGATGCCAAACAATGTGGAGAGCGGGACACCGGTGCTGGCGTAGTACAACGTTCCCGATGAAAACTCGGAGAGCGTGAGCAGCGGCCCCGGCCCGAGGCTAGACAGGTAGTCGCGGATCTGGGCGACGCCGTCTTGGAGCAGTGGGTGACTGTTCCAAGGCGGTTCGAAGACGAGGGCCCAGCCCTCTGTTCCATCGTCGTGTCTCCACTGCCGCAGTGCGCCGCCCGGTGCGGACAGAGCCGCTGCGGTGAAGCCATACCCGTTCACGCATCCCCCGAAGTGGATGCACGATACCGCAAAGCGCGTCGAATGGGGTGACGCACCTGCACGTCTAGGTAGGGAGACACCGACGGAGGGTCACATGTCTGCTATCAAAACCGCCACGCACGCCTTCTTGAGCGCCAGTTTCACGGCTTGCCTTTTTATTGCGCCGCTTGCGATTGCCCAACTGGATGAGTTCCACGCGTGGGTTCCCGTTGAGGTAATGGAGACGGAAGCTCGGGTCGTGATGATGTCGGACTGGATGAAACCAGTGCAGGAGGAGGTTGAGGCCACTCCCATCACCAGGGATCGTGGCGCGGAGGCCGTGGGGCCAGCCGTGGCGCAGACGCCCTTAGATGCGAAGGCGGCGCCAGCTTCGTTGGAACGGTCCGTGGCGCGATCGAGCAAGCCCAGTTCGAAGACCGCTGCTGCTTCGCCCAAGAAGGGTAAAAAAGGCAAGTGCGGTGACGCGTCTGAGGGCATCGAGAAGCTCTCGACCGCGAACTTCGCCATCAAGCGCAAGCTGATCAGCAGCTACGCGACGCATCCGGCCCGGTTGAACACCCTTGGTTGGGTGTCTCGTCACGAGGACAGCGTCGGAAAGGCCGATGGCTTTAAGCTCGGAGGAATCAAGTGTGGCACGGATCTTCACGAGGCCGGCTTCAGAAATGGCGACGTGGTGCACTCCGTGAACGGAAAGCCTATTCACAATGTGGCCCAGGCATTACTGGCGTACGCCGGTCTAAAAAAGAAAAATGCCGTCGATGTAGCCATCACCCGTCGCGGTTCTAGCAAGACGCTGACCTACCACTTGGGATAGCTGGTGCGGGATAGGCCTCGCGTTTGGAGGTCTACCCGCTCCAGGAGGCTCCAATGGCTCGAGATGATCACCGCCGTCCCTTAAAGAAATCTGGTGCCGAGCAGGACGGAGGACGCGCGTCCCGCGTGCTCACGGGCAAGCAGTTTTTTGTGGCCACCGTGAGCAAGGGCTGCGAAGCCGCGCTGGCCGAAGAATTGGCCAGTTTCGGTTTATCGGTGCCTCAGATTGGCGCGGGCGCCGTACGTATCGAGGGCGAGTTGGAGGCGGGGTACCGCGCGTGTTTATGGAGCCGCTTGGCGAGTCGGATTCTACTTGAGGTCGGCAGCTTCCCAGCTCGGAGCACAGACGCGTTGTACGACGGAATTAAGCAGATCGATTGGCTTGCGCACCTCGATCCCGAGGGCACCTGGGCGGTCGACTTCGTGGGGCAGTCCGAGGCGATGCGTGACTCTCGGTTTGGCTCCATGCGGGTGAAAGACGCGATCGTCGACCAGATGCGCGAACGCTGTGGACTGCGCCCTTCGGTTGATTTGAAGACGCCAGATTTGCGCATCAATGTGCACCTCACCGGTGGGGAAGCCACGGTGGCGATCGACCTGAGCGGCGCGCCGCTTCACCGACGTGGCGGTGGCCGTGATGGGGGGCCCGCTCCCCTGAAAGAGACCTTAGCAGCAGCCATCCTATGGATGGCTGGCTGGCCCGAGGCGGCGGCTCAAGGCTTACCTCTAGTCGATCCCATGTGCGGTTCGGGTACGTTCCTCATCGAGGCGGCCGGTATGGCGAAGAACATCGCGCATGGGCTAAAGCGGAAGCGGTGGGGATTCCAGCGCTGGCGTGGTCACGATGTTGCCCTTTGGAAATACCTTTATGGCGAGGCGCGCGAAGCGGTGCTCGATGATGTGCCACTTGTCTTCGGCTCCGATCGCGACCCCAAGCAAATCCAACGCACCCTCGACAACGCCGCTCGTTCCGGTCTCGAGGACCTCATTCGGGTTCATGTGTGCGAACTCGAAGATGCCCAACCTCCGGCGGGGCAGGCTGGCATCGTGGTCACCAATCCGCCGTACGGCGAGCGCCTGATGGCAGACGAAACGGAGGTGTTCGCGCTCTACAGAGAGATCGGCGACGTGCTCAAGCGCCGTTACCTGGGTTGGACTGGCTGGATCCTGGCCGGAAGTCCCAAGCTCGGTCGGCAGTTTGGCCTAAAGCCCAAGCGCAAGATCGCCCTCTGGAACGGTGCCATTGATTGTCGGCTGGTCATGCTTCCTATTTCGGATGGCGGCGTGGCCCGAGACAAGTCGTCCGAGGACTGAACCCTAGGCTTCGGCCGCAGAGACTTTGGCGGCAAGGCGCTCTTCCATCTCGCGTAGTTCACGGCCGGAACCCAGGAGGATAGCGACCCACCGCGTGTCGTCATTGCCTTCGAGGATCAACTTGAAGATGACGGTGAGGGGTACGCAGAACAGCATGCCGGCGGGACCCCACAACCAGCCCCAGAACAGCAGGGATAGGAATACCACTAGCGGCGAGAGGCCCAAGGTGCGCCCGAGCAAGCGGGGCTCGAGGAAGTTGCCCAGGATGACGTTGACCGCGGCGTAGCCGGCGGCGACCGCCAGGGCGCTGGGCCAGCCCAAGGTGACGATGGCGAGCAGGACGGGGGGCACGGCGGCGATAATACTGCCGATACTGGGGATGTAGTTCAGCAGGAAGGCGGTCATGCCCCAAAGCATTGCGAACTCGAGGCCCAGGACCGAACACCAGATACCTACGGCGGCTCCAGTGAGTGCGCTGGTGCAGCTATTGATGAACAAATATCGTTGAACTTGCGTGGGTGCTTGGACAAAACTTAGGGTTGTAGAGACATCTTCGCCGAACGCGAGTCGTGTTTTGTGGGCCAACTCATTGGTCTCGAAAAGAATGAAGGTCATGGTGAGGGTTACCACGACCAGACGCTGAAGCACCGCCACTAGGGCGTTGAGGGTCTGGCCGACGGCGGTCATCACCATCGCGGGTTGCAGGTATTCGGTGAGTCCGTCGACCTTGATACTGAACCCGTACGACTCGGCCTGTGCCACGGTGGTTGCGAACAGATCGAGGAAGGGCTCTTCGTATTGTGGAATTTCGGCGGTGAATCCGCGGACTGTGTTGACCAGGAGCCCGGTGGCGCCCACCAAGACCAAGGCGACAGCGAGCACGACGATGAGGACCGCGAATCCGCCCGGTACTTTGATACGCTTGAGTAATTCGACTGCTGGAGCTGCGAGAATCGAGAGGAACACCGCAAACAAGATGGGCAGCAAGATTTCGCCCGCCGCTTGCACACCGGCGATCACGACGACCAACGCTGCGGCACCCACCACCGCTCGTAGCCCCGTGCCCGCTGCTTGAAACTTTCCCGCGGTTGAGTCAGACACAACACCTCCGCCGTCACCATAACCACCTCCTTAGGAATGGGTGACATGCCGTTTGCTTGTCTTTGACGTAGAGGTTGGAACTGGTCGGGAACCGTGCGGTCACTACTCCACAGCATCAAGCGACGTAGGCGTAAATCATCGCCTGTAGTGCGATGAATGAGGAGGTTCCGATGGAGCTTAGTAAAACGAGTGTACCTTTAGACTGGCAACAAACGTACCAAATTGGCAATAGTGGCCCCGTGCCCGCATTGCAAGTCCGTCAGCGCTGGGACGACACCGTCCTCGACGTGCGGCACATGCGGCCCTCCGCCGAACAGGTCGAAGTTGGCGCTTCTTTGGGGTGGCGCTGGGAGCTGCTTGGTGTGGACATGGGCTGGGTCCCAGAGCCAATGCACAAGGTGCTCCCTTACGCACCTCCGATGTGGAGTGAGGTCCATCAGCGGGCCAAACAGGATTTCTATGCGGACGAAGAGGCGCTTCTTGGAGCCGAGGGCCACACGTTGTTCCGCTGGGTGCCCGACGTGGGCTGGGTGGCTCGGGTGATGGGGCACTGGACGGTGAAGCGGGACGGCGAGGTGGTGGACCTGAAGGCTGGACAGTCAGATCTAATCTTGGGAGAAACGACCCTTCAATTGCATATTGGGACGCTCTACTTTGATGCCGTGGTGGTGCCCGCAGCCAATCGCGCCGCGCGCAGTCCATGGCTCCTAGACGCACCAATGTTGGCGAGTGCTGGTATGATGTCGGCGGTCGGCCTTGGTTTTGGCCTGATTGTCGCCTTCGCGCCTCCTCCTCTCACCACCTCGGTGTTCGAGAACGACAGCGACGCCATGGAGGTGATGATGCTGCTGCCCAAGGCCGAACCAGTAGTGGAACAGGAGCCCAAGCCTGTGGAGAAGTCGAAGAACACAAAGAAGAAGCGAAAGGAGGACCTGCGCCCAAGTCGTCGGACCCAAGGTGATGGACCGAAGGGAGACAGCAAGAAGGCCGCAGACATGAAAGAAGTGGCCGCCTCTGGGCTCTTCGCGTCGGGTGCCTTTGACGCCCTCGATAACGTGGCGGGTATTGATTCTGAGCTCCGTGGATTCGCGGGGCGGCTCACCTCGAAGGCTGGAGGTGGCGTGGGGGACGGGATGTACGGTCTTGGCCAGCGCGGTGACAGTCTAGGACGCGGCCTCGGCACCGAGAGCATTGGGGGTATTGATGTGTTTGGCGGCGATGGCTCCCCGGGGGGAGATGGCTGCGGCGACAAGACGTTGGCCGATGGCGACGGGGGGGGCAAGGACATTGTCACCATCGGACAGCTGGGTGCTCACGAGGTAGATGAGGTGATTAAACACCACTTATCAGCGATTCGATATTGCTACCAACGCCAGCTGACTCAAAGCCCGAACCTGGGTGGCAAGATCAGCATGCACTTCACCATCGCCGGAGATGGAAGCGTGTCCAAGGCCAAGGTGCGGACCTCGACGATGGGCAATTCAACGGTAGAATCCTGCATTACGAATCGCTTCCTGAAGATGGAATTCCCCACACCGAGGGGCGGCGGCATCGTGCTTGTTAACTACCCGTTCCTGTTCACCCCGGGCTAGTCGACCGCAAACAAGAACGCCGCCCCGTGCCTCAACGAACGGGGCGGTTCGTTGCGGCATGGAGACGGCGCTCTTTCTGCAGAGGTCAGCGAACTAGGGGGATTCACCCCAGCCCGGGTAAGGCCGCGCTTGCTTCATATAGAGGTGTGGCGTGGCCCCGGGAATACCGTCGTCGTCGAACTTGAATTCGGTGTCCATGGCGTAGAAGGCGCGGTCGCCGTAGGCCGGCAGGAAATAGTCGCGGATGGAGGCCAACGCCACGCCTAACTCTTGGCTTTGGGCGGTGGTGAGCACCGTTTGTCCGGGAGGAACCAAGTTGGAGTGCACCAGGTAGGTGATGGGTTGTCCGGGCTGGTCGAAGTAGTGCAGGTAGCTATCGGACAACACGCCCAGCTCGGGGAGCACGACGGACCAGTTGTCGATCTGCGCGTTCACGTAGAAGGCCGGCTCGTAGCCGCTGGTGTCGAAGATGTTGTTGGTGATGGCCACGCCGTTCGCCTCTTCCTCGGGGAAGGACTGGTGGCAGAGCAGCGCCCTACCGACCCGGCGGTGGTCGATGCTCTAGTAGTCGCGCTCTTCGAAGGCGCGGGGATTCCACACGCTGGACCAAGTGGCCTTCATGGCCATGTCGACGGGCTCCGCGGGGTCGTCGGGGTTGCCCGAGTTGGACGTGTACAGGCCGGCGCCGGTGAAGTCGCCGAGGTCTTCGGCGTTGGTGCTGGAGCGGAAACGCATGCGGATTCCGGGGAATTCGGCGGCGAGCTTGTCGAGGACCAGCTGCAGGGTGGCGGGGTTGATTGTTCCCGCGAGCATGTCGGCCTGCAGTTGCTCAAGTTCTGCGTGACGGTAATCAGGATCGCTAGCGAAGTCGACGTCGGTCTCCCAGGCTTCGACACGGGCCCAGAAGCCGTTCTCTTCCATGAACTGGTTGTAGAAGAAGACCGGGACGCCGAACGCCTCGGGCACCGGGCACTCATCGCCGATGAGGGATAAGCCACCAAAGTGGCTGCATTTGCCGCCGAACGCGGGGATGGCCACGGCAAGGGCGTCCGAGAGGTTCATGGTGTCGAGCTGAAGGATGTCCTCGGTGTTCACCAGCGCTTGGACTGTGAGGTCCATGGGTACGGTCTCGAGGGGCTCGGGCCGGTTGGCATCCCACCACGCGTCGGCTTCCGCTTGGGTCACTTCGACAACCGTGTGCTCGAAGGGGCCGACGGTGAGCTCAACCCACTTACCCTCAAGGGCGCGGAGCTCGGGATCTTCCCAGGCTCCGATCAGCGACATGTTGGGCGTACCGCGATTCTGCGAGAGCACGTTGATGTGTGACAGAGGCGTTTGGAAGGCGTCGGTGACGATGCCGGCGACGATGCTGATGTCGTTGGGGATCTGGTCGAGGACCACAACCTCGCGGAAATTAGTGTATTGACCGTCCACCTCTTCGGCGGTGTGGAAGGTGAGCAGGCCCATGGTTGTGCCCAGGTTGAGCGGCTGGTAGGTGATGCCTGCGAACAACTCGTCGGTGGTGATGATGTTGACTTCTTCGGGGAGGCCTTCAGCGAGGGCGCCTTGCGCTTCGGAGCTGGGATGGAAGAACAGGTCTTGGCCGAAGTACGCGTTGTCGCGGATCTCGGTGTAGGCCTTGGTGATCATCTCGACATCGGCGGTGTCGTATGGCGCGATCTCGTAGGCCCACACGTCGGGCTCTTCGTAGTAGGTGATGGCACCTAGGATGAACCGACGGTCGGGGGTGGTGTACTCTGTGGCGTTGAACGAGCCAAGGTCGGGCACAAAGGCCATGCCGTTCGCTGCGGACAAGTTAGCCGACGCAAAGTCCCAGTGAATGGGGTACTTTTGGCTATTGGTGAAGTATAGACGATCGCTGTCGATGCGATCGACTATCGTCTTGGAGGAGCGGGCACCGGGGATGGACGCGTCCAGCGGCTCGGAGGCGAGCTTGCCGAAGTCTTCCCAACAGCCCACTTGGTCGGCCCACTCTGGGACGTCTTCGTCAACTGCACACTCCCATTGGATACCTGGCGTGGTGTTTATCTTTCCGGTGTCGTCCGTTTCGATTGGGCCGCAGCCGATCAGAAGCGTGACGGCGATCAATAGTGGGTTGTGCATGGTTAGCCTCGGGAGCGTTCTGACAGTAGTATGTCCGATGGCGGTGCGGCCTGGGTGGAAATGGCGTCAGGGCCTTGTCAGAAGGCGAAGCAAGACTTGATAGGCCAATGGGCTCGACACTGATAGAGTGGGGGAGTCTCGTCGCGCAGGAGCATCGGTGGAGTGGATCATTGGGCCCAAAACAAGGGCACATATCGTAGGTTTCAGCGGGCTTAATTTCTCGGGTGAGCGATGGGAAATCGACATCTGGCCCCTCGGTCGCAAGGCACAAGGCGAGGGTTTCGATGGCCTCCGCTTAAAGAGCATCGGCATCATCGCGCCCGTTGGCGTGCGAATGACGCTGATCAGCGCCCGGTCCAAAGTGGGCTGGGAAAAATTACCCTGGCGTTGCGTGCAGGTCATGGACGGCTTCACGTTCGACACGCAGCAAGACCGCCTGGGCGTACAAATCCCCGACCTCGAGCGCATGGATCTGCCGGGCGCGATGTACCGGGACCACACCAAAGAGATCAGCATCCCGCTGGTCGAGACAGTGGAAGAGGGCACCACCTGGACGTTTGGGCGGCCGGGGCGATTGGCGTGCAACGTGAAGCAGATCATCGTGGAACGCTACGACCTATGATCGACGAGGACGACAGCGGTGGGCTGTTGGCGTTCAGGAAGACAAGACCCCCAAGCGTGGGTTTCAGCATCCAACCCAAACGACACCTAGAAATCCAAGACGGTCTTCTGGATGAAAGACATCGAGCGGCGTCGGGTATCTAAACGATAGTAGCGGCTAGGGGACGCAGCTTTGGGAGGTGGCGTCGCACGTGAAGTTTGCGTCGTTTTCGTAGTTGAACACGACGTTTGAAAGTTCAAAATCGTCAATACTATTGTCGTCAATTCCACTGCCCCAGTCACACCCATTGCTGGTGAGCGTGGCCCCGTCTATGAATTCAAATGTTCCGCCGGGCAGGGTGCTGTGGTTGTCGATGAAGCCAAAGGTCCCGACCGTTGTCGCGGTACAGATGAAGTCGCTGGCCGACATTCGAGCGGTGGCGGTGAGCACATTGTGGTTGTGGATGAGCGAGTCTGTGAGCGTGACGAGCGAGCCATTCGACGCGAAGACGCTGCCGAAGGAGTTTCCGGTGATCTCACTGTTCACCAAATGAACCTCACTGGCGTCCGCAATCAGTCCGGTGTTGGCGCTCGCCCGAATGATGGAGCGCTCTAGGGTGAACGTGCTGTTGTTCTCTACGAAAACCGAGGTGGTCCAGGAGGTGTCACCGGTGAGGTTGCTATCGGCGACTCGCACCGTTCCGTTATTGACGCTGACCAGGCCGCCGGCCGAGGGATTTGCGTCGCCGTTCTTTAGCGTCATCCCATGGACCTCGACGTTGGCCCCGGCGACGTTGAGGATGGTTCGCGCGCCGCTGCCGTTAAAGATGGCCAGCAGCTCGCCGGCGCCGGCGATGACGATGTCCTGAGTGAGATCGAGCTGCACACGGTATTCGCCTTCGCAGACGTGCAAGGTGCCGGCCACCGAGGAACTCCAAGCTGCGGGTAGGACCTGTGTTCCGCTGTTAAAGACGGGGCTCTCGTCGGTCCAGGTTCCGCCCGAGGTCTCGAAGCTGACGGTCTCGAACTCGGTGCTGCTTACTTCACAGTCGTTGTCGAGCCCATCGCAGAGCTCGGTTTGGCCGGGACTGAACAGGGCGTTGTTGTCGTTACAGTCACCCCCGGTCAGGACGGATAGGGCGGGGCCCGTGCATCCAGAGCCGGCGATGGCCGAGCCGTAACCATCGGAATCGCCGTCGGTGTACCAGACCGTATTGTCGCTCAGCGCGTCATTCGTATCGTCGCAGTCCTCGTCGTTGGTGACATGAGCACCTGGCGCGACGCACTGCGCAATGGAGACCGCTGGGTTGCCGAAACCATCACCGTCGAGGTCTTCAAACCAGAGGGTCCCAGGGTTGACCGATGGGTTGAAGTCGTCGCAGTCGGTTTTGTCGGCGACAAAACCGACGGGTTCTTCGCACTGCACCAGTGGGAAGGCCGGCGTGCCATAGCCATCGGCGTCGCTGTCCAGGTACCAGGTTGCACCAGGATAGGCGTCTATGTTGCCATCGTCGCAGTCCGTGTTGTCGGCGACGTGGCCGGCGGATGCATCGCATTGGGTGATGCTGATGGTGGGGTCGCCGTACCCGTCCGCATCGGCGTCGGCGTACCAGATGCTGTCCGGAGAGACGAGGTCATTGGTGTCGTCGCAGTCGGTGCTGTCGAGGACGAAGTCGGCAGGTGTATTACAGCCTTCGTAGGTGTTGTTTGGGTCCCCATAGGTGTCGCCGTCAGCGTCTTTGTACCAGATGGTGTCGCCGTTGATGGTGGGCTCGGTGTCGTCGCAGTCGCCGGCGACGAGCACGTAGCCGATCGGCCCATCGCACTGGAGGATCTCTTGGTCGTCGTCGCCGAAGCCATCTCCGTCGTCGTCGCGATACCACCGGCTGTTGGGGTTGGTGTCCGGATCGGAGTCGTCACAGTCGTCGGAGTTACTGGCGTACCCGGAAGGGCGAGTACAGGACGCGACTTGCTCGTTTGGCGTACCAAAGCCATCTGCGTCTGCGTCTCGGTAGTACGGCACTTGGGCGCAGTTCTCGCTTCCGGTGACGCTCGTAGTGGACGTCTCCGGATCGGGTGACTCGCAGGCGACCAAGATCAGCGCGAAGAAAAACGATTTGTGGCGCATGACGGAACTCCTCCAGTTCAGGAACGCCCGGGGGGTCATCGAGATGCAAGGCGCTTGTTCGAGCGGATCTTCAGGCCTGCGCGGTTAGGCACGTTCCGGAGGGCTTGTTGGCGACGAGTTCTCCGCGACGAGCCACGAGTTGGCCATTTACAAATACGAGCTCGGGCTTGGGTGCGGCTTCACGGTCCGTGTAGGGAGACCAGCCAGCGGTGCTCTTCAGGGACCCGGGTTGCACACGGGAAATTTCGCCCTCGGAGAACAACACCAGGTCGGCGTCCATGCCTTTTGCGATGCGACCCTTATTCTCCAGACCGAAAATTCGCGCCGGAGACTCGCTGCAGAGGCTGACCAGGAGCTCGAGACTGAGACGGCCATAGCGAACGGCCGACAGCATCAGCGGGAACATCAGCTCGGTGCCGGGCACGCCGTTTGCTGTCTCGTCGTAGGGGTGGTGGTCGGATGCCACGCAATCCAAGCGGCCTCGTTTGACGGCGGCCCAAAGGGTGCGTCGGTCGCGCTCGCCGCGGACGGGCGGAGAGGTGTGGATGGGCGTTTCGTCGTTGGTGAGGAACAAATGGTGTGGCGTGCATCCGGCGGTGACGGGCAAGGCGCCGCGAACGGGGTCGAGCAGGTTGAGCTCGGCCGCCGTGGAGAGATGCACCAGGTGGATAGGGCGTATGGCTTGCGCCGCTTCGAGAAGTTCACGGGCGCCAACGGGTTCGGCTGCGGTGGACTCGTTGAAATCGAGCTGGACGCCGACCGTTCCTGCGAAGGCCAGGTAATTATCCAGCTTGTTCGAATTCATGCTGATGCCGTCGGCACGTTCGCCCAGGTATGCGAGGGCCGCAATGATCAGGCCGTCGCGATGCGCTACGTCGAGCTCGGCGGCGTTGTTGCCGTTGGCGGCTCCCCACAGCGCCCAGTTGGTCCAGCTACCGTGGTTGGCGTTCTTTGCGCGTCGCTTCGCCGTCGCGGTGTCAATGACGGGGTGATCCCCGCCGGGGAGGGCCAGAACAGAGGTGACACCACCGGTGACCGCTGCACGGGATTCGCGCTCCCAAAAACCGGAATCGCCGTTTGGGTCGAACTGAACTGCGGTGTCGATGACGCCTGGCATCATGAACTTACCCATGGCTGACAGCTCTTCTTTGGCGCGGCGAGGTGGGCGAGGACCAACGTAAGCGATCAGGCCGCCCTTGAGTGCTACGTCGGCAACACTGCGTCCTGTGGACGAGACGATGGTTGCGTCGCGGATAATGAGGTCGTACATGGCGCGAATCTCCTCGTCCCTTGCCAACGGCAAAGGGGGCATCTCTTTTTACAGAGTATAGAGTGATCCTTACTTTTTCAACCACGGCGGATGCATGGTCATTGGACCGCGACATGGATGTCGGGGATGTCTATGTATCTTAGATCGTCAGAAAATGGCGCAAAATGTTGGGATAACCAAGGAGTTGGGTGCGAATATTGTTGTTGCCTTCTTGCGAGTGGGCTGTGGGTTCGCCAGAACGATGGGTCGCAATGCGATGAAAATAGCCCTCTTAGAGGATACCGCGACACAGATGTCGTGATTTCGGGCTGGAGGTGGAATGTGGAGGTGGCTCAGATTCCATCAAAATCCGACAAACCTAGACAATGCGCTGAATTGTGGGGTTTGGCATGACATGTGCATAGGTTAGAAAGCGGAGAATCGCAAGATTTGCGGATGCCGGCGACGGTCTACCGCTAGAGATAGCCCGGCCCCCCTTTGGGGGTCGGGCTTCACTTGTTTTAGGATGCGGTGACCAAAGCAGGATCTTACATCCACGGCATGAAAGAATCAGACCCGACCGAAGTGCGCTCTAGCGATGGGCTGCTAGATCGAATGGTAGCCTCCCGAGACCTCTGGCCCGCTGGAACCCTAGACATGTGGCAGGGGCGCAAGGCACCCATGCCCGATCGTGTGTACTGGCCAGAGAGCGAAACAGAGGTGCTTTCGGTTCTCACCGAAGCCGAGGCCAATGGCACGCCCGTCATCCCCTATGGTGCGGGCAGTGGAGTCTGTGCTGGCGCGCGCGGGCGTGTGGGGGCTGTGGTACTCGACATGAAGGCGTTTCAAAAGCTGGGCCCCGTCGACGAACGGCGGTGGACGGTCACCGTTGGTGCTGGCGTGAACGGTCAGCAACTCGAGGACTACCTCAAGGCCTTCGGGTTTACGCTAGGCCACTCGCCCTCGTCCATTTGGTGC
>JAACDH010000242.1 GCA_009936995.1 Rhodobacterales bacterium | reverse complement strand
GCAGCCGTGGTTGGCGCCAAGTCCGAAGCTGTCGTAGGCACCGGCCGGTGGCGTGGATTGGAGCTCGTTGTTCAGGCCCCAGCAGGTGAGCGCTCCCGCAGCGTCGCGGGCGCAGCTGAATCCGGCGTTTCCGGCTTGGACCTCGACAAAGCTACCTGTGGGAACGTCGTTCTGCCCGTCGTCGTTGTTGCCCCAGCAGTGGACGCTGTTGTCGGTGGCGAGGGCGCAGCTGTGTTGGTAGCCCATGCTGACTTGCTGGAACGCGCCGGCGGGTGGGGTTGCCCGGCCGTCGTCATTGTTGCCCCAGCAGACCAGCTGCTCGGCGCTGTCGATGGCGCAGTTGTGCTCGTAACCGGTGTCGAGCGTTGAGAACGCGCCGGACGTAGGGTGGTCGGTGGCGCCGTTGTTGTTGGCGCCCCAGCAGACGATGCTCTCGTCGTCGAGAATGCCACAGCTGTGCCGATTACCTGCGGCGACTGCGGTGAATGTTCCCGCCGGTGCCGTAGACTGGCCGCTGTCGTCCCAGCCCCAGCAGGTGGCGTCGCCGACGGCGTCGATGGCGCAGTTGTGTTGACGACCACTGACTAGCACACACCAGGGACCTGTACAGGCGATTGTGGATTCCGTTCCGGTAGTTGAGGTTGGCGTGGTTCCGGTGGTTCCGGTGGTTCCGGTGGTCCCCGTGCCCGTCGCCGGGGTGGTGGGTGACGTGGCTGCGCCGGAGACTTTGGCCTCTTTTTCATCGCCGCTACAGGCAAGCAGGGTAACCACAGCGATCAGCGTTAGCGATGTTTTCATCGAAGTAATTGCTCGAGGAGAGTCAGGTTCTCCATCTCGGCTTCGTCGATTTTTCCGTCGGCGCCGACCACGTCCATCATCGTCGTCAGGAAGATCTGACGGTGCTCGGGCGGAATGTCCATGGGGTCGACATCTTCGGGCGCGGGCGGGCGCTGCAGCCAGCCCTCCACTTGAGACTTCTCGTCGTCGCCGAGGTTCAGTTTGCCCACGAGTTGACGGACGAAGTTCTTTTCGGTGTCGGCGATTTCGAGATCGGCCCAGGCAAAGCTGCACACAAAGCGCATGAGGCGGAGGCGTTCCGAGGTCGTGAGGTCGTCGAGGGTCATGGGGGCAGTCTCTGGGTGATTTGCGCGGCACTCTACACGAAAACCGGCAACCAGTGTTAGCAGCCTTTCACGCTTGTGACCTACTCACCGCAAAAATCATCCTTCGGCTCCGACCCTTTGGGCGCAGTGTAATGGACGGTAATGGCGTGGTTACTCGTGCGTCGACCTACTCTGCACGCCATTTGTCGGGCGTGAGACCGTCCTTGGGTGGGCACCCGCATGGAAAAAAGCTCGGTTTAGCCGATCACCAATGCTTGGGCGTAGAACATACGTCCACGCTAGCTCGGCAAACCGCCCTCACCCGGGTCGCATTGTTCTTGGTGACGCACGGCCATTTGCAGAATTACACGCACGCGAGCGTCGGTTTCGACCTGTTGGCGCGCCTCGAGGAAGGCCAATAGGCCCGGCAGTGGCAAGGCACCGGCGATTTGAGCAGCAGCTTTGCGTACCTGCCAATCGGGGTCGGTGAGCCCGGCGGGCAGCAGCCTCAGCAGTGTCGACTTAGGCGTGTTCGACAGGGTCAAGACAGCCAATTTTCGCAGACCAGCGTCGGGATGCTGGAGGAGCCCGACGTAGGCTTCGATAGCCTCTGGGAAGTAATGGCAGAGCACCGACAGTCGGGTCATTACCAGGCCGTGCAAGGTGGGCCGCGGGTGCTGCGCGGCGTTGACGAACGTGGCCAAAAGGGCTGGCGTAATATTCTTTGTATTTGCAATTTCGGCGAAAGCATCGACCACTTCGGTCCACAGGCGCACCTCTTCTGGGTCCGACGCCCACTGGCGCAGATCTCGGAGCTCTACCTCGCGGGGAAACGCGAAAAGTCGGGGTCGGCGACGGGCCATCGTGGAATCTCTAACCTCTTAAAGTTCCGGAAACCAGCTGAAGAAGGTGTTGAGCTGGGCGCGGCGATCGGGAGGAAGGTACTCGAAATTGATGCCACGATCAGATACTTCCCAAAATTCGAGCGTCTCAACGGCCAGCAATTGCTTGCGAATACTCTGCAGTTTGTCGATATTATCGTCCTTCATGTCCGCGTAAATTCTGCGAGCGAGGTCTTCTTTTCCACGGATCAAATAATGGGTGGCGAGCTTGATCTGCGCTTTGCGCACGCCTCGCAGACTGATCTCTTGGGCTGTGCCGCCGTCGGGCTTCCGATCCACGTCGAGGAACACCCGCAGCAGGGTGTCGTGGCATTCCGAATTCCGGTCGCTCACCGACTCGAGCAGACTGCAGAGGTCGTAGGCTGCGGACTCGAGGATAAAGCCTAACTTGGCCGAGAAAGCCAGTTGCCCGTAGTATTTGATGTGTTCGGCTAGCTGGAGCACGAGATCGTTCTGGCGCCGCTCCGCGGCGGACTCGGCCATGGCGCGATACTCGTTGAGCAGATTGTACGCGGTAGCCGCGTCACGTCCGTTGATGGCGGAGCGCATGTAGGTGTTCAGGAAGCGCAGGCACAGGTTGACTACATGGCGGTCGTCGGTGTCCATCGAGAACAAGGCGATACGGCGGGTTTGAATGCCCAGCAGATGAGCGATATCGCGCTTCGTGTGGATGGACTGGGTGAACAAACTCTGGTACTGGCGAAGCACCTTCATCTCCACCCAAGTGTGTCGTAGGGTGACGCTTTCGATGATATTGGCGTGGAAGGCGATAAAGTCTGGGTCAGTGCGCTCCAAAACGCTACCGTCGAACCACGATTCGGGCAGGTCTCTCTTATGAGAGATGTGATGCCTAGCGAACTCGGCCAGCGCGTTGACCGACTGGATGGTAAGCGCCTTGTCTTTCTTTTCGATGCTGTTGAGGGCGATGTCGCCGATCTGCTCGATGGCGGTTGAGACTTCGAATCGGCAGCGTTCGATGTTTCCGTGATCGCGGGCTAGACGAAGCACGTGGTTCTCGCCGCGCCAACGAATTCGCTGAATGACCCGTGTGGGCGAGAGAAAGTCGAAGACGTAGGCAAAGTAGGGCAGCAGCGCGAGCAGGCTCAGGCTCATCAGGCCCGCCGCCGCGAGCGCCATATTCTCGGGGTAATGGGGCGCGTACAAGCTGGTGTTCACCCACAGCACCAGCACGCTGGAGACCACAAAAATGCTCAACATCGAGACGTTGATCGGGTCCCGGATAAACAACTCGCTGATGCGTGGCGTGTATCGGTTCGATGCCAACTCGACGATGATGGCCACAACGGTGATGGCGATACCCAACAGGCCTACTGTCGCTTCCGAGAAGCTGACGAGGGTGCTGGCGGTTCCAGGTTGGCGAATCAAGGCCACTGGGGATGGGCCATCGGGGCCGAAGTCCAGCCACCACAAGCCGGTGTATAGACAAAGGCTGATCGACAGCAAGACGCCGAACGCGATGATGGCCTGGGCAACTGGATTGTCGGGTCTCATTCTACTCATAGAGCTCCTCGAAGGCCCGACCATACGCGACCTGCGCGCCTCCTGCCGGTGGAGGACGCAGTTCGACTGGCTTGGGTTACTGACCGGTCTGATTGGCCGGCGACGCTAAATTAGCCGATCAACAACGGCAGGAGGCGGTTCACCAAGCGACCATAGGGAGGGTTAAACAGCGGAATTCCGTTGATTCGGGATTGGTAGAGCACCGACTTGGCGTGGCTGAATGTTCGGAAGCCCTCTTCGCCGTGGTACGAGCCCATCCCACTGTTTCCAATTCCGCCAAAGGGCATATCGACGCAACCTACGTGTAGCAGTGTGTCGTTTACGCATGCGCCGCCGCTGATGGTGGTGTTCAGGATGCGTTGGGTGCGTTCGGGGTCGTCGTCGAACAGATACAGGGCTAAGGGGCGCTCGCCGTTGTTGACGTGGTCCAGGGCTTCGCTGAGGTGCTCGTAACTGCGGATTAGCAGGATTGGACCAAAGATCTCTTCCTCGGTGATCATGGTCTCGTTGGGTGCGTCGTAGATCACCGTGGGGGCCAACTTGCGGGTTCCCGAGAGGTCTTCGTTAGCGGGGTTCACCCTGATGACCTTGGCGCCGGCCGCCTCGGCGTCTTCGACGAGACGACTCAAGCGCTGGTGGTGTCGATCGTTGGCGATGCTGGAGTAGTCGGGGTTGTTCAGCAGCGTTGGGAACAACGACGCCATCTTCTTCTGCAGCTTGTCGATGAACGCCTGTTTCTGGCTGTGATGCACCAGCACGTAGTCGGGTGCGACGCAGGTTTGGCCGGCATTTGCCAGCTTTCCGTAGGCGATGCGGTCCACCGCGCGGTTTAGGTCGAACCCCGGGGTGATGATGCAGGGCGACTTGCCGCCCAGCTCGAGGGTGACCGGTGTGAGGTGCTTTGCGGCCCCCTGAAGGACGAATCGAGCGACCCGCGGTGAGCCGGTAAACAGCAGGTGGTCCCAAGGCATAGCGCTGAATCGAGGCCCCAGATCTTCGTCGCCATTTACCACCCGAACCACGTCTCCCGGAAGCGCCTCGGTGAGTATCTTGGCCAGGTACCTGCCGACGGCGGGCGTGAACTCGGACGGCTTGAGCACCACGCGATTACCGGCTGCCAGCGCTGTCGCGATGGGGGGAATCGACAGCATCAGCGGGTAGTTCCACGGCGCGATGACGCCAACCACCCCCTTGGGTTGGTAGCGCACGCGGCCCGAAGCCGGCCGAAGAGCCAGAGGTACGCCGCGTCGTGAGGGCTTCATCCACTTCTTGAGGTGTTTCAGATCGGAACGAATGCTCTCGACCGTTGGAAACACCTCGAGGGCCATGGACTCGTGCCAAGAGCGATGACCGAACTCCGCAGAAATTGCCCGAGCGAACTCTTCACGGGTTTCGAGCACGGCGTTGAGCAAGCGCATTAACCAACCACTGCGGACGCCATGGCTTGGGTACGGATTGGCCCGATGGGCGGCTTTGAGCGCGTGGTAGGCCTCTTGGAGTTCGTCGGTTTGAACGTTGGGTTCGATTGCGGCGCTCATGGCTTTATTCCTCGCTTCACTGTGGTGTATCCGGTCCCGGGGCGACGGACCTTTTTCCGTGCGTCAATCCACCCCTGCCGGGACCCTTCGAAGTTGTCGATCACCGTGGGGTTATCGGGGAGGCGTCGGGCGATGGGCGCCAGCACCCGAAGAGCGTGGTCGTAGCGGGCGACTTCACGCAGATGGCTGCCCAGCTGCAGTCGGTAGTGGGCGTGCCAGGGCGACAGCTCGACGGCCCTGTACAGGGCGTCGATGGCCGGATTGACGTGACCCATCTCCCACAGGGCCTCTCCCTCGATCCACCGGGCCCGGGCGGACCAGGGCATCTGGGCGGCCGCCACGCGGGCCAGCTGGAGGGCGTCGTGGGGGCGGTCTTCGCGCAGGTGTAGTTCGGCTTGGAGCAGCTGGACCCGAACGAGATCGGCCGGCTGGGAGGCGACGTACACCGACCACTGTTCCGCGGATGCTTGGGTCCGCAGCAGGCCAGCGGCGATCTCGATGGAGGCTGGATTGCGCTCCAAAGCGAGGTTCCACCAGTGGGCGGCTTGGTCGTTCGCGAGGCGCTGCTCGTGGGTTTCGGCCAGCAGGACGGCGACCCCGGTGGACGGCCGCTCGGCCCACATAGACTCCAAAGACAGGATGGTGACCATGGGGTAGCCCCGCTCATTCGCGACGATTGCCTTGCGTAAACGGGCGCCCCAGGCGGTGGGAAGGTCGGCGATGGCGGAGTCGAGCAGCTCGTCGGTGCGCATCAGCATGCCCTGCTCCTGTCGGACCGCGGCCAACGCCACGCGGGCGATGCGGAGCTCGGCGTCGCGCGGATCGATTTCTCCGGGCAGGGCTGCGGCGTCTCCGTACAGCGCGTTGAGGTTACGCAGTAGACCCCGTTCGGCGGAAGAGAGGACCGCGTGTTGGCCAGCGATCTCGCCCTGGTTTGTGCGCAGATGAGCGAGAGTGGTGGCCTGGACGTCGAGGGCGGTGCCGGTGGACTGGTCTTGAACCAGCGGCCCCACGGCGGGGTAGTACGCGCCCCAGCCCCCCTGGACGAAGCGGCCGTCGGCGTCGGTCCAGGCATAGATTGGAGCCAACCCAAGGGCGTATTGTCCGGCCAGGGACTCACTATAGGGTAGGGAGGTGCCGCCGCTTCGTAGGTCGGCCCCTTGATGTGCGAGGGACTTGGGGAGACCGGCCATGGCCAGCAGGGTGGGCGCTACATCCACGATGGAGACCGGGTCGTCGACGGTCTCTCCGGCTTGGAGGCCAGGACCCGACAAGAAGAGTGGCACCCGGAGCATGGCGTCTTCGAGGAGGTAGCCGGAGCCCTCGCCATGGTCGGCGGTGAGCACCACGATGCCGTCGGGGTGTAGGACTCGCCAGGCGTTGATCAACCGCCCAGCCTGGGCGTCTTGGTAGGTGACCGTTGCGTCGACGGGCTCTGCGTCGGGCTTGACGGAGAAAAACCGCGGTGGATTGGTGTCGTCCAGGTGAACCCAAACGAAGGTCGGTCCGGTGAGTGCGGGCAGCGTTTCGAGGGCCTCGTCAATGACCTCGTCGGCGAACCTTCGATGCAGTAAGAGCGGCTCGGGGTCGGTGTGCGTGTCTCCGTAGAACGCAAAGCCTTGGTCCAAACCCCAACGACTATCGGTCGTAAAAGTCGAGGTAAATGCGGCGGTGAGATACCCAGCGCCCGCGAGTTGTTCAGCGAGCGTCTTAGATTTTTCGGAGAGTACAAAATCTCCGTCGTTCCGAACCCCGTGGGTAGGCGGCACCTGACCCGTGTGGATAGACGTTAAGGACGGCAGGGTCTGGGGGGTGGTGGTGTAGGCCCGGTTGAACGTGATTCCCGAGGCCGCCAGCGCGTCCCAAGTGGGCGTTTGCGCCGTGGCGGAGCCGTATGGCCCCAATCGGTGAGCCGGAGTTCCGCCCAAGGTCACCAGAAGAATGGAAGGCGGTTCCGTCTTGGGAACGGGCGGTGTTGCGCAGGCGAGCGCGAGCAGTAGCGGCAGAAGGGAGCGCATTGGACCGGTCTATTCGGTTTTCGAGGTTATGCTGGTGACGTTCTCTGGGAGAGAAATTTATGGCCCGCGATTTAGTGCAGACCCTAGCGTCCTTGCCTCTTTTTAAGACTTTGCCCGCTGATGGTCTTCAGCGCATCGCCGAAGTGGGGCGCGTCGAGTACTGGCAAGAAGGTGCGATACTACTCGAAGAGGGTTCAGTAG
>JAACDH010000241.1 GCA_009936995.1 Rhodobacterales bacterium | reverse complement strand
GCCCACCAAACAGCTCACCAAGGCCACGAACAACCAGCCGATAACCCAGGTTCGTCCTTCTAAGCCGTGGGTCACAGGTTCGAGCCCTGTCGGGGGCACCACCCTTTTCTTTGATAGGACGACCGGCGAAAGGAGGCCAGACTATGTTCTCGGCCGGCGAGGGCTCTGGTGATGAAGTAGTCGAAGGTACATCCGAACTACAAAACCAACTGCAAAATCCGTAATTGGGCATCCTACGACCGGGCGCTGGTCAGGCGCGGAGACCTAACCCTTTGGCTGTCGCAATCGAAGCAGCTTTGACCGTGCGACGCGTGTTCGGGTGGCCCTGGCGCCAGACCGAAGGTCTCTTGAACGCGATGCCCACGCTCATGGGCCTCGAGCTCCGATCGCCCGACCACACGACACTGTCTCGACATTTTCGCGAATTGGATGTGGCGATTCCTCCGCAACCTGACCGTGAATCTCTCCATCTGATCTTGGACGCGACGGGGTTGAAGGTGTTCGGGCGCGGCGAGTCGGCGTCAGCGAAGCATGGGCTGCGCCGAAGGGCCCGGGCTGGCGCTAGTTCCACCTGGCGGTAGATGCGGAGGGGAACATCTTGGCCGCCAGCCAGACAGAATTCAAGGTTTCGGCCGCTTCCGCTGCGCCAGGTTTGATTACCGCGGTGGTTGGCAACATCGAACGGCTTACCGCAGACCGGGGGTACGATCGGCTCGAGGTGTACGAGGCCGCGTCGCGCGTCTACGTAAAAGTGGTCATCCCACCCAGGAAAGATGCAACGTCGTCGCGCGATCCAATCCTCGCGGAGCGAAACAAGCACATCGACCACCGGAAGCGAACCGGGAAGCGCCAGAGGCGAGTTGACACCGGGCGTCAGCAGCAGGCACGGGTACAAAAGAACATTAGGGAGGGGGTGGAAGGCGCGGACGGAGGAAGGTCAACTCGTCGAGGTGCGGAGCGGTTGCCAAATCCTCAACCGGATGTTCGAACTCGGCAAGCCCGAGGCGGTTGCTGTACGAACATGAGCCCCAGGCCTGGGGTCTGCTGGCTCACGATTCGGCCGTGTATCAACGCCCATCTTGGGTAACCCCAGGGGTGGTGGTACCCGGCGTCGTGTTGTTAGGCTTGTCGGTGTCCTTGTTCTTTCCGCAGGCGACCCCGAAACAGAGCAACAACGCGGCAGTCAACCGGATCTTGGGCGAAGTGTGCGCTATTGCCGCTCAATCTCGACGACCTGTCGGGTCTGAACGTCGGTAAACACACTGTGAGCGCCATCGGGCCAGATCACCTTAATTTTGTCGACCGAATCGTGGTCGGCCAAGCCAAAGTGAACCTCGGGGGGACCGCCCGTGCCATAGCTGGTGCCGCCGGCAAATACCGTGCGTTCCCAGGTGTGGTCGCCAATCGTCAGTTGCACTCGAGCGCCGATGGCGTTCAGATTCATGCCCGTTTGCTCCAGCTTTACTTTAACCCAGGCTTCTGAACCACATCGGGCCATGTAGATGCGACCCGGACCGTCGAGGGCCGGAACGGCCAGATCGATCCATCCGTTGTTGTCGAGATCAGCCGCAAGCACACCACGAGACTCAGAGATGTGGTCAAAACCCCACTCGTCACTCACCTGCGTCATGTTGCCGTCGGCGCCCTTCAGCCAGATACCGTCCGGTTGACCCAGGGTACTGGGCGCGCTGTTGGTGCGAATGTACCCGTGCACAATCACCGCGTCTAAATCGGTGTCGTTGTCCATATCGACGAGTTCGTTACCCCAAGCCACCGTTTGATTGATGGCGGCATCGCCAACCAAACCCTTGGCCAGGGACGCATCGACCCAGACGCCGACATCGGGCAGGCTCAATAGGTAGCGGTTCTTTCCCCAGGCGCTCACCAGGAAGTCGAGCTCGCCGTCGTCGTTCTGGTCGCCAATGCCAATTCCCATGCCCGAGACGTTGACGTCGAGCCCTGCTGCGTTGTTGTCGGAGACAAACGTGCCGTTTTCGTTCCATGACAGGTTACATTCCATCTGCTTTCCGCCAAAGTCGTTCATGACGTACAGATCGAGCCAACCGTCCCGATTGATGTCGATGAGCGAGGGAATGAACGTATAGCCGTCGTGTACCCGCTGAGGCATCCGGTCGGAGGCGTCTTCAAATGTGCCGTCGCCGTTGTTCAAAAACAGGCACGAAGGTTCGCCGGGACCCATGTCCTCGATGAGGGTGACTTCGTCGACGTAGCCATGCCCGGCGACCACCACATCTAGGTCGCCGTCGCGGTCGATGTCTCCCCACGCATTGGAGGTGCTGCGGTGGTACTCGGGCGTGCACAACCGGGTGATGTCTAGGCAATTGCCGCAAGCCCGCAAGCCCGCGGCCTCGCCCACGTCGGTGAAGTACCCATACCCGTCATTTTCGAGCAACAAGTTGGGTGCAGCATAGCGGGTAATGAACAGGTCGAGATCGCCGTCGGCGTCATAGTCGACGGCCGTACCACCTACACCGCGGTTGACGCTGGCCCAATCGTAGCCGGCCGGCGCGATCTCGAAGACACCGCGATCCGTTTGCTGGTAGCCCTCGGCCACATTGCCACTCAATACCACCAAGTCGATAAGGCCGTTGCCGTCGAAGTCTCCGCCGACTACGCCAGCACCATGGGCTCGGAAGGACTCGGGGCTGACGCTCGGAAGGCCGAGCTGGATATCGAACTTCTGCACATCGCGAGCAGCGGGGTCCATGCACTCCACCGGACCCTCTGCCGTGATTGTGGCGGGGGGCGCACTGGAGGTCGTGGTTGAACTGGTTGAGCTGGTTGGCGGGAGCCCCCCCGAATCACCAGATTTCAACGGGCCTTTATCCGAATCGTCGCCGTGGCCACATGCCGTTAGGACCAACGAAACACTCAGAGCCGAGACAAACCTCATTTCCGACACCTCAAGGCCACTTTACAGCAACCAACAACCATCCCCTTCCAAGTTTGGGGCGTTGCCCGGGCTATCATGGGTCTTGGGGTCGGCAGAATACACCTCGAACCGCTCAAAGTCATATTGAGCACTTACATATAATCCGCGAACGCGGACACCGTCAACACAGATATTGATCACAACAGGACCACTGCGGCGCAGATACGTGCACGAGCTATGCCAAAACGAGGCGCAATTTACCGAAAAAGTTACCCCCAATAGATGTCTCTGCCCGGAAGAACACCATGAACCGCATTGGCGATCTACTTGGAGGATAGTTGCTTTTCATCCGTTATTGCCCCATCGCTGCAAACGCTTCCCGGGTGGGTCTTCGGTGTCGAATATTGGGGTCAAACAGCATGGCGAGCTCTTTCGCAGGCGTCTTTGGCCGCCATTCCTCGAAGTCGAACAGCAGGAGTCGCAAGATCTCGTGCAGCTCCTCGTTCCACCATCGGCCCCACTGCAGCCGGGAGACTCGTCGTTCGTGACCAGGGGCGAAGCGTCGTAGTATCTCCGCCTTGACACGCATGGAGAGGGTGGCTTGACGAAGTGCTGCCGTCACGAATAATCAAACGTTCGACTCCTGGCAGCTGGGCAGCTCGCTCATGCCGCATCCAGGCTTGGAGAGCTTGAAGAAGGTCTCGACTTCCCAGCGTAGACGATAGGTCGCGCGAACATGCTTGACAGTGAGCTTATCGGGTGGCGCGTTCGTCGCGTACCGCTCGTATTCTCCGGTCTGCGCATGCCGGACGGCAATCACGCGAAGGTTGTTCTTCACCTTCCAGTTTTTGGCTCTTGCATATCCACGGGCGGCCGATGAAGGCCGATGAAGGCATCTCGAAGCCTCTGGCCCACCAGCTTGCGAACGGGAACACGACTTTGACTGTGCTGGACCTCCGAGGATTTGGACTTCTTGCTGTGGATTATCATTGAAAGGGTCTTCTCGTATGCGTCCGTGCTTAATTATTGGAAGAGATTCTGTGTCAGTCTCTATTGGCCCATAGGGGCCGAAGGCCTTGCAGTCTGCGTGTGCGTCAGCGGTGAGGTGAGCCTTGACCAACTCGCATGCTTCATCCGGCGCTGCCAAGCTCGGAGACATGCGCGCCCAGAACGCCGACCGAGCCAAGGAGACACCGCTCACTCGGCAGTAGGTTTGGCCGAGCGGTGCAAGGATCGGCGGGCCGCGAACGCCAAGTCCTAGAAGCACGACCATGACGAGAGCATAGGGGGCGACCTTGCCGACCCGTCGCACCACATTGTGCGCCTTGGCGCACTCTCGAACCCAGGGCTCGGCAATGTCCGTGGACAACAGCTCGACGACAGCGGTACGTAGCGAGTGGGTCACGGGTCCTCGGGGTTTTTGGTTGTCTGGTACCGCTGAGGTCAGCCGTTCCGTGGCCCCATGCCAATGGAACCCTCAAGTCTGCCTCGAAACTTGATTACTGCTCGTTAACAGAACATCGATGCGGTGGTCGGTGGGGGCACCTTCACCCAGCGCACCGAGTCGCCATCAGCGACGAACACACCGTCCAGGAGGAGCATGCAGAAGTGCACGTTCAGATTGAGAGCGGAGCCGAAACGCTGAACCACGACCACCGCACAGGTCGAGCCACCGGGATCGCCCAGTTCGGCGGCCCGGCATTTGTACCCGCGTGACAGCCCGCGCCAAATCCTGCGGCGAGCACCCGCGCAAACCTCGGGACGAGCGGCGAACAGGTATCGCCGAGGCCATGGCACGCTTAGTGCCCCGGTCTGAATAGACCATTGGCGCACTGTGAGGTCAGGCAGCACGCGGTCAATCAGGTGCACAGCGCCCGAGGCCATGGCGCGACCACCACAGGTGGGGCACAACGCCCGACCGTGACAGCGAACAGGCACCACCTTCGACGCACCACAGCAACATCGCAACAGGGCTAAACCAAGCGTAGGGTCGCCGCAGCGGCCGAAGCGGTCGGAGTAGCGAACCACGTGGCTCGCCACGAACCCACCGCGTTCTTCTGCCAAGTCCACCAACGTGGACAAGCACCGGAGGACGAGGTCGTTGAGCAGTCTGTCGTCTTGGGCAACCATCGTGGTCAGGGCCAAAGCAAGACGCGAGCCAATGGGCGTGGGCCAACACATCAGACGCGATAAACGCATGGCAGACCCTTACAAAGGTGTCCTCCGACGTCTGGTACACGGTGCAACGGCGATGGTGAATCCGGTGGCGTCCCTCAATCAACGACTGGCGGACATCACCTTGGCGAAGCGCCGAAACGCGAGACGACACTGGCCGCAAGACGATGTGGAGTCGCAGTGGAGCCCGCAACGCCCCCCGTTGCACGACGGCGGGTCAGCGGGGAATGACGCGTCGAAACACCTCACCCCGAGTTGCACTGGCTCGCCACTTGCAGCACCTGTGGCCCTTCGCCCAACGTCAGTGGCTACTGACGAACGTTCGCTGCGCTCTCTGCCTCGCTTCGTTCGGCTCGCAGCAGAAGCGCGTGTTAGGCAAACGGCGCTGGCTCCGGTTCCACGAGCGGCTCGCGGCCCGCGTGTTATCTACGTAGAAGTTATCGGCGATTGCAACGACAGAAACGCCAGCATGAACCCCGATGGCACCGACAACGGACTCGACCAAGACTGCGATGGAACACACGGAACACCGCTCTAAACGGAGCTGGACAATCCGCTCAGCGGCTGGTGGGCCACATTCGGCGTTCTCGGACGATTGATGCGCCGCCGAGACCATCGCTAGGAGCCGTTGTCCTCGATCGTGAGGTCACCATCGATGTCTTCGTACCCAATCGCAACCAGCAGTTCTGCAATACTCAGCTGCGAAAGGTTGGGGTTGTTCGTGATGGCGACGTTGCCACCCACCCCATTGATGCCCTCTAAGTGGCTGACATCAGAGAGCGCGGCGTTGCCGTCAATCCACAGGCTGCCACCGACCCAGCGTATGCCGGCCAGACCGACTAGACTGCCGAGTTGCGGCTGACCAGAGATGTAGATGGTCTCGTCCACCACCTCAATGCCTGCCAACCCGGTTACAAAGAACAGTTGGTTGTTGTTTGTGATCGCTGACGCCCCCACATGGCCGAGGTTTGGCGCGCCGACACCGTAGAGGGCAGTAGTGTCCACATCGAATGAGCCGCCCACCCGCTCCAACAGGAAAAAGCCCAGGTAGTAATTCAGCTTCGCTAGGTCGCGGAGACGCAGCGACCCCTCGATCTCGGTGAGGCCGACAAACGCAGAGAGGTGAACCAGCTCCGGCAATCCCGTGATCGAAAGGTCGCCCTGAACCTCGTTGACCAAGG
>JAACDH010000240.1 GCA_009936995.1 Rhodobacterales bacterium | reverse complement strand
TCTTGAGAAGCACGTCAAGGCCCACAAGCTCGCCCAAGAAAACGATCACAAGAAGCTCGGTGGCTCCCTCGACCTCTACACCATCGACGAAGCCGTTGGCAAGGGCCTTCCCCTGTGGATGCCCAACGGCACGGTGTTGCGTGAAGAACTCGAGAAGCTGGCGAAAGAGCTTGAGTTCAAGGCTGGCTACCAACGCGTGGCCACGCCGCACCTCACCCGCGAAGACCTGTATTACCAATCGGGCCATCTGCCGTACTATGCGGACGGCATGTACCCAGCCATGGAGCTCACCGAGACGGCCGAAGACGGCACAACAGAGGTGAAGGAACGCTATCGCCTCAAGCCCATGAACTGTCCGCACCACCACCGAATCTTCGCGGCGCGACCGCACTCCTACCGCGATCTGCCCATCCGCCTGGCGGAGTACGGTCAGTGCTACCGGTACGAAGACTCCGGCTCGCTGTCGGGCTTGCTTAGGGTTCGGGGAATGTGCATGAATGACGCGCACATCTACTGCACAGCGGAGCAGGTAAAAGAAGAATTCGTCAAGGTGATGGAGATGCACCGCGAAGTGTACGAAATCCTTGGGCTAGAGAACTACCACATGCGGCTTTCTACCTGGGATCCCGAAGATCCCAAGGGCAAGAATAAGTACGTGCAGGACCCCGAAGCCTGGGAGCTCACCCAACAATGGGTCCGCGAGGCCATGGACGAAGTGGGCGTTCCCTACGTCGAGGTCAAGGGCGAAGCTGCGTTCTACGGTCCCAAAATTGACGTTCAGTTTCGCACGGTCACCGGCCGTGAAGAGACCGCGAGCACCAACCAACTCGACTTTGCCGTGCCCAAGCGCATGGGGCTGGTCTACCGCGGTGCAGACGACAAAGACCACCACCCGTACATCATCCACCGGGCGCCGTTGGGTACGCACGAGCGCTTCTGTGCCTTCCTTATCGAGCACTACGGCGGCGCGTTCCCCACTTGGCTGTCACCCATGCAGGTCCGCGTGCTCACCGTGGCCGATGTATTTAACGACCACGCCAGCCAGTTGGTCGACGAGCTCCGGAACGACATGATCCGCGCCGAGGTCATCACCACCAACGACCCCCTGGGCAAGAAGATCCGCAACGCCTCGGGCGCCAAGATTCCCAATGTCCTAGTGATCGGCGAGCGCGAAGTGGCCGAGGGCACCATCACCCTGCGCCGATTTGGGTCCCGCGAACAGCACGCTATGCCGTGGACCGATTTTCGCGCCATGCTGAACAACGCGATCAAGAACCGCTCGGACGACGTATTCAAGGCGCCGGCCGAATCCTAGCGCGTCGAGTAGGTCGCCCAGGATGGGTGGGTTGATACCTAGCCTGGAACTCCTACGACAGCTGTAGTCGGCTCACGTAAGACGACGAGAACACCCGCCGTTTCATACGCAGGTACCGTTCGCCCAATTGGTCGGCGGTCTGAGTCTCTTCCAGATCCCACCCTTGTCGGCCCACAAAACCACCGAGGTCGTCGGGGTGAATGGCGAAGCTCACGGGCTCACCCACAAGATGAAGGATCTGCGGAGAGATTCGGTCGAACGTTCCACGCCAGCCGAGATAGTCCGGCAGCTCGATGTAGTCCATCACCAGCTGCGAACCAGGCCCCACCAGCTTGGCTAAGGTGGACAACGTGTGTTCGACCGCGGCTCGGGTGAGGTACATCGAGACCCCCTCCCAGATCACAAACGTAGGCGCGCCTTCGGTAAAACCATCTTCGACGAGGCGCTGACCCAAGTCTTGGGTCTGGAAATCGACTGGGATTCGCTTCATATGCGGAAGTGCTGGGAGCTGGGCGGATAGTTGAACTTTCCGCGCTTGGGTAACTGGATGGTCGACCTCATAAACGGGCAGATCGCCAAGTACTTGTACATGTCGCCAAGCCCGCGTGTCGTAGCCCGCACCCAGAATGAGCACCTGGTGGGCACGCCCGCCAGAGACGGCTTCGACGAGCGCATCATCCATCCAACGGTGACGGATGAGGACGAAGGCTGTGAGGCCCAAGGATAGATTCCAGGCGCGTTGCTTTAGGCCGTCACTGACTTTCAGTGCGGCACGAAAAGTGGGACTGAGGAAGCTCTTGGCGAGGGGGTCGTCGAGTATCCGGTCGCCTTGGGGGCGCCACTGTTCGGAGGCACGAAAGAAACATACCGCCTCGGCGGTACGGCTTGCGGATTGCTGCACGGTCTTGTCCTCGGACGTTCGTTTTGAGCGCTCGGTGTCTCCAGCTATAACCGCTGCATCTTTTAGGAGTTGTCGTGCCAGTCGCAGAAGCGTTTGAGGAGCTCGTCTTCCACTTCGACCGGCAGCGGCTCGCCGGGCATGTGGGCGAGGGTGGACACCGCCATCTCCATTTGTCGGAGGTAGGCCAGGCAATCTCGGTATATCAGCACGGGAATCCGCCACGTCAGCCAACTTCCCTAAGACTGCTCGCCCTCCATATGAAGGGTCCCTTGCTCGGTGACGTCTTGACAGATAAATCCGGGGATCATGCCTGACGAACCTTAGAGCGGGCACGGTGAAGTAATACTCTCTGATTCGTCGCACTGATTTCCAATACGTTGCCCACTTCGTCGCTGCTACACCCATCGAGGTCGCGGAGGGTGATCACCAGACGTTGCCGATCGGGCAGGGTTGCGATGGCGGAATCCACCTGCTTTCGAATCTCTGAACGGTCGGCCATACTCTCTGGAGTGACACCAAATTCGGTGGATGGACGAGCCCAAATACCCAGGGTCGTGAGGCGGTCGACGTCGACCACAGGTTTGCCATTTTGATCTAAATTACCCAAGGCAGACATCGGTATTGAACGCCCTTCTTTTCTGCCCCTGGTGCGAGCGCGATTGGCCGAAATCCGGAAGAACCAGGTCTTTAGAGCGGATCTGTCCTGAAATTCTGGCAGCCCTTTCAGCACGGCCATCCAGGTCTCTTGCACCACTTCCTCGGCAACATTTCCGGACGCCAGAACTCCGGGAGCCACCCGCAGGAGCGTCCCGTTATGCTGCCTCTGCCCCTGGCAAAAGACGCTGAATAAGCTCGGCACCCGTGTGGCTTGGCGGGATTCGCGGCGGTCCTTCACCCACGTTCATGAGGGCGTCCGATGCGTCAGCCCGTTCAGTCATTGCGAGCACCCTCCAGGAACAGTTGGATATTACTTGTGGGTCGCTTTTCGGCGATGCGAATGGAGTGTAACCAAACATGGCAAAGGCCACACATGGCTGGGTGTGCATCTTTGCCAAGCCCCCCGTGCCCGGAGCATCCAAAACAAGACTTGGGCGAACCATGGGAATGCAGACGTCAGCAACATTGGCTCGCGCCTTTCTAGCGGACACCGTTCACCTTGCGCGGGGCACTGGCGTGTCGGTCGCGCTGGCCACCACACACGTCGACGGGGACTTCGGATTGAAGGACCAGGTCGCTCGATGGGACCAAGGAGACGGCGACCTGGGCGCACGGGTTGAGCGTGTGCTGCGCCGCGCGTTGGCATCTGATGATTGGGTCATCGCTTTGGGAGCCGATTCTCCTGGACTTCCGCCGGCCTACTTGGCCTTGGCCATCCAGCGACTGAGCGCTGGTGCACCGTCCGTCCTGGGACCCAGCGCCGACGGTGGATTTTACCTACTTGGCGTACGTAATTGTCCTAAGGGACTCCTCGCGAATCTGCCCTGGAGCCAACCCGATACGGCCGCGGCGACGGCGAACCGGCTGGAGCAACACGGCCTGAAACCTGAGCTGCTGCCCGAATGGTTCGACATCGACGAAGAAGCCGACCTGGCGCGCTTTCGTCAAGACGTGCCCCGAGAAGACGCGCCCATCACTTGGGCACAGCTCGATGGGCTGGAGAAGGACGTCTAGATTTTGCGCTGATAGACGCGATATCGGCGGTAGATATTCATGCCTGCAGTCTCGACAATATGCCGCATAGGTCCGTTTCGCTCATCGACAAGAGACGCTTCTAGCCGGGTATAGCCAGCGGTGCGAACCCCTTCGATAGCGTGCTTGATCATCAACGCGTGCAGGCCGGTTCCGCGGAACTTGGGCACGATCCCTAGGAGCTTAAAACTGGCGGTATGGATGGCGCCCAGGCTTCCCGCGACGTTCACGATGGCGCCGGGCCCCACGTCTCCATGAGCGGCCTTTAGGGCTTCGTTCATCTCTGGAAAGCAAAGGGCAAAACCAGCCGCTTCACCGTTGACCGTGGCGATCTGCAGCATGTGCCGATTGGTGAAGCCCAGCAAACCGATCCCCAAGGCGCGAAAATGAGCCCGAGGGAGAGGGGTGTTGTCGGGTACATCGCGGAAACCCTCGACCATCACCTCGTGTGCAAGGTCGAGGTCGCGGGTAAATTTCCACGGCTCGCAAGCGCGAACCTCGAGGTTTTCGAGCTGAACGGCATCCGCCTTGGCCTGAAGTTCAGGAGGAAGTTCCCGATGGGTGCCGTCGGCGTTCGTGGTCTCGATCTCGTAGGCGAGCGCGTCGTGGTGCTTCTCAAAGCCCAAGTCCTCGATGAGCGTGCGGTAATAGGCCGGCGCATGGCCAGCCATCATGGGTGCTTGGTAGTGGCCCTCGATGAACACGCCCGTTTCGTCGATCCGGGTGATATTTCGCGGTCCACGTAGAACATTTGCGCCCCAACTTCGAGCGAGATCCGCGGCGGCCTCGAACAGCAGCTGGGCAGTGCTCGCGTCGTCTTCACACTCGAAAAAGCCGAAGAATGCCACATGCTCTTCCTTCGCTTTGTCGTGGGCGCCATCTCGCATCACCGAGCAAGTTGCCACGGGCTCGCCATTGCGGCGAACGAGGAGGAGACTGAATTGGGTGTGTGCATCCTCAGGCTTCATCGACCATAGTCGCTTGGCGCGAACCTGACGCAACGGGGCTACCCATCCCTTATCGTCTGCGTAAATGGCGTCCGGCACCGAGAGAAAGTCGTGCATGTCTTTGCTGTTGCGAACGAGATCGATCTGAATGGACATTTGAATCCTCATGTAGTGGACATAGCCAAACGGTGGTGCGAAGAACGTGCCACCCAACAATACCTCATTCCAGCGTACTGACAGCGATTTTGGTCTTCACGATAGACGACACCTGTACACTATCGTTGACAACGGGTCTGCAATCGGCGAGCATCGTGTCATGTCCATGCCCGTGCCCAAATCGATCGCTCAAGTCGCTGCACTCGATCCCGCGCTCGGCGCTGAGATCCAAGCCCAGTTTGAACGTCTGGCGCGTGCGGGCGGCGCGATGGTGTGGGCAAACCAGAAAATTCAGGCCCTGAGTCAAGCCCAGAGCGCCGGAGAAGTCCTACGGGTGGTCGTCGACGAAGCCCGAAACCTAACTGAAGTCCCGGTAGTCTGGGCGTTGCGTTGGAGCGGTACGCCCTCCAAGGGCATTAGCTTCAAAGGACTGATCGGCGCGGGCCAAGAAGAGGGGCTGCCCCCACCTTCCGACATCTCGGGCTCTGTGGTCGGGCAAGTCGCCGAGCAGGGCGCGCCAGCCTGGTCCGACGACGCCGCAGCAGATGCCCGATTCGTCGCCTCCCAGAGCGTCGTTAGATGGTCTCTTCGCAGTGTGGGCTGCGTCCCGATTGGCCCCAAGGCCGTCCTGTATTGGGCCGACCCGGACGCCCCTGGGCGGTTCGACGCCAACAGCCGGGCCCGAATCACCGCGCTCTGCTCATTGGCATCCGTGTTTCTAACCTATCGCGCGCCAGCCCCTCGGCCTCGCCAAGCCGAGGGATTGCCTGGATTAGTCGGTCAAGCGCCCGCCATGCAAGAGCTCTACGAGACCGCGCGCGCCTTTGCGCCGATGCCGTGGCCTGTCTTGGTGTTGGGTGAGACCGGCACGGGAAAAGAAGGCGTCGCCAACGCCATTCACAGCTTGTCTCTTCAAAAGGGGCAGCCATTCTTGGCTGTTAACTGCGGTGCGATTCCCGAAACCCTTGCCGAAAGCACACTCTTCGGCCACGAACGCGGTGCATTCACGGGTGCCGACCGCATGCAGCAAGGCATCGTGGAACGGGTGGGCCAGGGCACGCTCTTTCTCGACGAAGTCGCTGAACTCAGCCCACAAATCCAGGTCAAGCTGCTGCGTCTGCTTCAGGAGCGCACCTACGAACGGGTAGGAGGCTCACGAACTTTACCCTTCCGCGGTCGTATTGTGGCGGCAACGCATCGGTCCCTCGATGATGCCGAGGGGCGAGGGGACTTCCGAGAAGATCTCTATTACCGACTAGCAGCCTGCGTGATTCACGTGCCTGCTCTTCGCGAACGACGTAGCGATATCGAATCGCTGGCGCATCACCTGTTGGGCAAGGCCCTCAAGGACCTCCCTGGTGCACCCCAGATCAGGTTCTCCCAGCCCGCCATCGCTTCGCTTCGGCATCGGGACTGGCCCGGCAATGTACGCGAGCTCGAGAACACCATCCGCGGTGCGATTGCACGGGCCATGGGACACCAAAGTACCCTCATCGAGCTGGCACACTTCCCGCCCGCGCTCAACGTGACATCGGCACCCAAGAGTTCCCTCGACGAAGACCTGCAGGCGGCCACCGAAGCGTTCCAGAAGGCACGGGTCTACGCCGCTCTCGAAAACAACAGTGGCAATCGAACCCAGGCCGCGAAGCAGCTTGGCGTGAGCCGTCAGTGGCTTCACCGCCTCCTGTCTCGGTGGGAGGGGCCATGAGCGACTTCGAGTCTCTGCTCGAGCAGATGGTGCCAGGCGGCGCGGGCCAAGACGACCCCGTATTTCCCCGTGGGTTAGACCTCCAACCCCGCGGAATCCTTGGACGAGGGGGTGATGGCGTCGTGTTTCGCGCCTACGACCCCATCCTCGACCGCGAAGTCGCCGTGAAGATCAGCCGACCCGGTGGTGGCGCTCGTGCCCGAGAAGCCCTGCTCTACGAAGCTCGGCTCACTGTCAAAATCCGTCACCCCGCCGTCTTACCCGTGCACCGGGTCACCGCATCCGACGGTCAGATGGTCGTCGTCTTTGCGCTCGCCCCCGCCCGCACAGTTCAAGACGCCCTCCACGACGCCCGACGCGGTACCGAATGGCGCTTGGACGCACGCCTCAGCGCGCTCTCCGCCTGCACCAGCGCCCTCGCACGAGCCCACAGCCTGGGCGTCGTCCACGGCGACGTTCATCCCGGCAATGTCGGCCTCGGAAACAATGGGGAAGCCTATCTTTTAGACTGGTCGGGCACAGATCTGCACGCCGCCGGCACCGTCTCGGGTCACGTCGGGTTCGCCGCGCCCGAGCGTCTAAAGGGCGACGTCGCCGACAGGGCATCCGACGTGTATGCCCTGGGAGCGCTGGCCTTCGAACTCTGCACACTCAAGTTGTTTCGACCTCGTCGCACCGGCGAACCGCTGGCCGAGTATGTCGACCGCTGGCGAGACGCCGCGCCACCCCACCTGGGCGATTTGTCGACCGTCATGGCGGCGCTCGTTGGAAACGCGCTCGACTCCAACATCGAGAACCGTCCGTCCGCCGCGGCGTTCTTGGAACAGGTCGAAGCCCTGCGTACTGGGCGCTCCACACGCGAGCGTCGTTCGAAAGAGGCTACCCAACTCATCGGACACAGCCGTGGACGGCTCCACCGATACATACAGCTCTCCAAGCGCATCGTACAAGAGCAAACCGTGGTCACCGTGCAACGCAGCAAGGTGCCCGGCCACGCACCTGTGGCCCAAAAGTCGGGGCTCTGGGCGGCCGAAGATCGTGTCCACCAGCTTCGCATTCAGCGATCATCAGCGTGGGTCGACTCTACCGAGGCCGCGACGCGCGTACTCACGCTGGCACCCCAAGGACACCCCTCCCGACAAGAGGCCTCCCGGGTGCTTGCCCGAATGTGGTGGGAACGGATGCTCGAGTCCGAACAGGACCGGAACGACGTGGACGCCATCGTCGCCGAGCGCTGGGTGCGTACCCACGATGACGGCACCTACATCCGGGCCCTGGAGAATGCGGCCACGCTCGACCTCGACGTTGAGGCCAGCGGGGCGACGGTTCGGCTGCTGCGCATCGAGACCCAACGTCGAATCCAGGTTCCCGTCCTACAGCGCACGCAAGCGGCACCCCTGATTCAGTGTCCCCTAGAGCCCGGCTCGTGGTTACTCCAAATCGACGCTCCCGGAAAATCGACGACGCAGTTCCCGCTGTTTCTGGACCGACTCGAGCAGCATCGAGTCTCCATCCGGATGTTTAGCGAACAAGAGACGGGTGAGGGGGGGATTCACATCCCTGCCGGCCGCTTTAAGATGGGAGGCGACCCCCGAGCGCGACAACCCCTCGACCCCTGTGAGCCCTGGCTACCGGACTTCTTCATTCAGCGCACCTGCGTCACGGTGGCGGATTGGCTGGCGTTCCTGAACGATCTCTCCGTCGAAGAAGCCGCGCCACGGGTTCCTGGCGAGGCCGGTCTTTTTGGCGCATCCACTCAACGCTACTGGTCCCACGATGGCCAGCGCTGGCACCTGCCGCCCGGATGGGATCCACAGTGGCCAATCTTCTCGGTCGACCTCAGTGACATCCAAATTTATGCCACATGGCGCAGCCAGAAAGAGGGGCGGACGGTTCGTCTTCCCACGGAAGAGGAGTGGGAGAAGACTGCCCGCGGCGCAGATGGACGTGCATTCCCTTGGGGCGATTTCTTCGACCCCACTTTTGCCCATATGCGTGAGTCTAAACCGGGTTCCCCACAGCCCCATGCGGTAGCGAGGTATCCAGTCGACACGTCAATCTATGGCTGCCATGACATGGCCGGAGGCATGCGGGAGCTCACCTCGACATACTTCGACGAGGGTCAGCTGGTGATTCGTGGCGGAACGTGGGGAGACGACGGCGACGATCTACGTTGCGCCAACCGTGCAGGCCTGCAGCCCACGTTCCGATACGGCTTCATCAGCTTTCGTTTGGTTGCCGATGAGCCATGCCCCAGGGCTAAATAGGCGCGTTAATCCTTGATGCCATCAAGGGTCTTATTGGGAAGCGAGGGCTTGACTTGCTCTTTCTTGCCGCCGCCACCATCGCGAATCCAGGCGCGCATGTAGGCCTCGTCAACGCGAAATTTCTTGCACTTGACCTTCTTCTCTTTCACGTCTTTAGGGAAGTTGACATCGTGCTTCTTGGGCTTGTCTTTGGCCGAATCGCACCAGTCGCGCTGTTTCTCCCAGACCTGCTCGTGGTCCTTTTTGAAGTTGCGGGCTTCTTTGCCCTTCCAGCGCTTGTCGTTGTTCTCGTCGTACTTCTGGAACCACTCGCGACGTTGATTATCCGCGGCTTCAGCGGGCGTGGCCACGGAACCCAAGAGGCCGATGATGATGGCCATGCTCGAAATGCGGAAGATCTGCGTTTTCATTGTTTCTCCGATTAATCTTTATCAGACTTTAGCAGGGATTGGGTGCCAGTGAGAGACCAGCATGTTCTGTAGTCCAGCCGGGTTATCGACGTGCAACCAGTGCCCGGCATTCGGAAGCACATGAAAGTTTATATTTGTGTTGCCGTAGTCGGTCGCGTGGCCATCATTCCAGCGGTCGCTTTTTTCAGCTTTGACCAGCTGAATTCGCGTCGTCGCGTGACGCAGCCAGGGGCGGAAATCTCGCCGCAAATAGTCCCGAATCATCTCGTCGACGGCGGTGAGGTTCCACACCCAACGCCAACCATCCGGCTGCCGTTTGAGGCTGGTGAGCAACCAAGCCACGAGCGGCACGGACAAGCCGATGGCGCTTAGCTGCTTGCGGGCGTGGTCCCGGCTTTGGCAGGGTTGCGGGATGGATTGAACCGCCCGAATGACCCCCAAAGCATCGACACCGGACGGGTCGGCGGTGCGAGATTCCGGGGGCGCGTCGAGCACCCAGACCTGTTGCAGCCGTGGATTCTGCTGCGCCCAAGACATGACCACCTTACCGCCAAAGCTGTGGCCCACAGCGGCCTGCACCGACCCGAGATGCTGAACCAATGCTTGGAGATCGCCCGCACAGGCATCGAGGGTATGCGGGCCCTCGAAACCCAAGCTCTTGCCGTGGTTACGAAGGTCGACCAGCACAAAGCGCCATCCGTCCAACCGGTCGGCAAGCACTCGAGCGAAACCCCGCCAATTGCGGCCAGACCCAAGGATGCCGTGGCAAATCAGGGCCGTTTGGGCGGCGTCTTGCGGCCCGACAATCTCGTGATGAAGCAAGGCGCTAATCCGTTACTCGTAGCTGCTGGGCAACCATCCAGCGCAAGGTCTTCGTGTCGAAGGGTTTGTGCAACACGGGATTGTTCACGCCACTCAAGAAAGTGCGCAGCTCGGGCGTGAAAGCGCCGCCGGTCATGAACATAATCTGGGGCAGTAAGGCTTTGCGGTTGCGCTGAAGCCACTGGTAGATCTCGATGCCGGTGACGTCAGGCATGATCAGGTCGCACAGGATGAGATCGAACTTCTCACCGTTTTCGAGGCGTTCGAGGGCCTCCCGGGGCTGGTTTAGAGCGATGACTTGGTATCGACGCAGCGCCAAGCGCAAGGAGGCCAAGATGGGCTCTTCGTCGTCGATGACCAGGATACGTGCGGTGCCGCTCTGATCCCATGTGTCATCGGTGTGGCCTTCCGAACTGCCCTCTTCGATGGCCCCCCATGCGGCGGTCTGCAGCTCGCGCACAACTGCGGCCATCTTTGCAGTGCCTTGGGTGGCATCCTCGATGCGCTGAAGGACCCGGGCCCGGAGCGCTGGTTCGAGCCTTGCCGACCCCTCGAGTTCTTCGGCGAGGAGGTTGAGGTTGGTGAGCACGAAGGACACCGCATTGTTCATGCGGTGGGCGTATTGTCCCAGTTCAACGTTGGACGGCGCAGATTTTAAGCGAACAGACACGGGCGAATTTCTCCCAGTATAAGTCAGGTAACACTGGATGAGCGCAGCCGCATGGCGCGTTGATTTCGTTCTCGCTCCCAGGTGCGTTAAAGGCGCGACATGAGCGAGTCTTACGAGAAAGAACCCACTCCCCTCGAGAATTTTTCTGGGGGCGCTGGCTGTGGTTGCGGATGTCTGAGCATGATCATTCTCCTGCTCGGTATCGTCTC
>JAACDH010000239.1 GCA_009936995.1 Rhodobacterales bacterium | reverse complement strand
GCCAAACCCGACAGCTGTCGTTTTTGCGCGGCATCACACCGCTGTGATGGTGTGGTCGAAGACTGGTTATCGCTGGGTCTCACCGGGCCGCTGACACCATTGGGCGACGGATAGCCCAGGTTCGGTTATGAGGTCTTCTTCGGAGGTTTGGGGACTTCCGATTGGCTGACTCTGGAGGTTGGATGAAGCCCTTTGTCGAAATGGCCGAACTTGGTCATGAACAAGTAATTCTGTGTCGTAACGATGATGTGGGGCTCCGCGCCATTATCGCGATTCACAACACCACACTCGGGCCTGCGCTAGGCGGTTGTCGGCTCTATGACTACGCCAGCGAAGCCGAAGCCATGACTGACGCCCTGCGTCTGTCCCGTGGCATGACGTACAAGGCGGCCATCGCCGGCCTAGACCTCGGTGGTGGAAAGTCCGTGATCATCGGTGACCGCTCGATCAAGAGCGAGGCCTTGTTCCGCGCTTTTGGTCGCCAGATCGAGTCGTTGGCGGGTCGGTACATCACCGCTGAAGACATGAACACCAATGTCCAAGACATGAACGACATTCGCCGCGAGACCCAATGGGTCACAGGGGTTGGCGCTCATGCAGGGGGTTCTGGCGACCCCAGTCCCATCACGGCCTGGGGTGTGTTTAACGGTCTCCGGGCCTGTCTAGAGGTCGTCTATGGCACGCCATCGGTCTCGGGCCGAACTGTCGCCATCCAAGGCATCGGCAACGTCGGTTATAACCTGGCAAAGTACCTGCATGAGCGGGGTGCTAAGCTCGTCTTCAGCGACATCAACGCCGGCAACATCGACCGCGCCATGAGCGAGTTCGGCGGAACCGTGGTCGAGGGCGATGAATTTTTCCAGTCCGACGTGGACGTGCTCGCGCCTTGTGCAATCGGTGGCATCATCAACAAGCGCACCATCGAGATGATCAAGGCTCCCATCGTGGCGGGCGGCGCCAACAATGTGCTGGCCAACGAAGATGAAGACTGCGATCGTTTGAGGGAGAAGAACATCATTCTGGCGCCCGACTATGTGATCAACGCAGGCGGCCTAATGAGCGTGTACTCCGAGCTCAGGGGCTGGCCCGCCGATAAGGCCATGGACGACGCCGGTAAGATCTTCACCACCGTGAAGAGTATTCTAAGCAAGGCGAACGCTGACGGCATTTCGTCTATCCAGGCCTCGAACCGCATCGCCGAGGCTCGCATCGAATCGGTTGCGAAGCTCCAGCGGCTTCGGGTCGGCTAGACTTGGAAGCCGCCGTTTCCAGCGGATCAGCCTCGTGGACCGTCCACACCGATGTCTTCGATGGGCCGCTCGACCTTCTGCTGTACTTGGTCAAGCGCGATGGCGTCGACGTACGCAAGCTAGATGTGCGCCGGGTCACGGACAGCTACCTCGCATACCTGGAGCGCATGCGGGATCTAAACCTGTCTTTAGCAGGTGACTACTTGGTGATGGCGGCGACGCTCGTGCATCTCAAGAGCATGGAACTGCTGCCTCGTCTCCCCACGGTCCTCGAAGAAGAAGAGGACCCGCGCGACGCATTGGCCAGGCAGCTTCAAGAATACGAGCGGCTGCGCCAGGCCGCCGACTTTCTCGACGAGCAACCACGGGTCGGGCGCGACGTCTATGTACGTGACCCAGCAGTAATCGACGGATCCGCTCGCATCGAATCCGGACTCGACATCTTCGCGCTGCTCGACCTGTACGCCAATCTACTCTCCGCCAGAGATGCACCCGAGCCCATCGTCAGCATGGTGGGAGACTCGGGCCCCGACTTCCGAAGCTGCTGCGAATGGGTGCTGCGCAGGCTGGGCGGTGTCGGCGGCCGCGGTGAGCTGTCTCAAATGCTCCAGTCCCTGCACACCAGGGCCGAGCGCGTGGTGGCGTTTGTGGCCGGCCTCGAGATGATCAAACAACACTGGCTCTCAGTCAGTCAGACAGGTCACTTGGCGGCGATCGATTTGGTTCAGCTGGTAGACGAAGACCGCATCGACCTGAACAACCTGACCACGTGGGTTGAAGACGGCGATTCCACGCCCGAAGACGAAAATGGGCCTCTCGATGACTGAACACGTTCTCCCGTTCCCTGGGCGGCCCGGCGGTGTGGCGCCGGAAGTCGTTTCCGCTATCGAAGCGCTCCTCTTTGCCTCGGGCGAGCCTATTAATAGCGCACGTCTGGCACAGATTATCGACATTCCGACCGAACAGGTCCGGATTGCGATAGCCCTGCTCCAAGATCGCTACAGCGAGGGCCGTGGGGTGGTTCTTGGCCGGGTCGCCGACGGATGGCAGCTGCGAACGGCGCCGGCGTTCAGTCCGTTGGTCATGGCGCTGCGGGGCGCGAAACCGAAGAAACTCCCCCGCCCCCAACTCGAGGTTCTGTCCTCAGTCGCGTGGCAACAGCCGGTGACCCGGGGCGAGGTCGATCGTGTCCGTGGCGTCGACTCCGGACCCATCATCCGAAAGCTACTCGATCGCGGCTATCTGCGCGTTTCAGGCCGACGAGACGAACCTGGCCGACCGTTAGAATACCGCACCACCAAGGCTTTTCTCACCGTGTTTGGGCTGCCCTCGCTCACCGCCTTACCTCGGCTTGATGAGCGCCGAGAAGTCTCCAAATCCGAAGAGTAGAGTCGGGTGCCGGGGTGGTCTATCACCCGAACACACGCTATCTGCGAGGCGCCGCACCGCTGCGGCGAAATTCTGCGAGCCCGTCGAGAGATGGTCTCGCCAGGAGAAGTCATGTACGAAGACGAAGATTTTGGCGTTGATGGTGAACGCCTCGCCCGCCTTATGGCCAAACGAGGCCTCGCCTCTCGCCGAGGCGCCGAGACCCTCATCGCCGAGGGCCGTGTGACCGTCAACGGCAAGACCGTGTCCGGCGCGGTCTTTGTGAACCCCGAAGAAGACGTCATCCGTATCGACGACCGCCCGCTCCCCCGCGAGCCCGGCCGCGTCTATTTCCTGATGTACAAGCCCAAGGGCTACATCACGGGTCGAAACGATCCGCAAGGCCGTAAAAGCGTGCTCGATCTGGTCGAGAAGCTCAACGTGCGGGTCGAGCCCGTCGGTCGCCTTGACTTCGACACGGAAGGTGCGCTCCTGCTCACCAACGATGGCGAACTGGCGCATCAGCTGCTGCATCCCAGCCGGAAGGTCCCCAAGCGATACGTGGCCAAGTGCTACCGCGAGCCCAACGCGAAGGACATTGCCGCTCTCGAGAAGGGTATCTTCCTCGATGACGGCAAGACGGCGCCTGCCAAGGCACGGGTGCTCGAGACCACAGACTCCAAGAACGCCTGGGTCGAGATCACGGTCACCGAAGGCAAGAATCGCCTGGTCCGTCGAATGTTTGCCCAGCTCGGACACCCCGTATCCAAGTTGCGCCGCGAGAGTTTCGCTACGCTCACGATTCGGGGCCTGGAGCGCGGCCAAGTTCGCCCATTGACCCGTATCGAGGTGAAACGCCTTCAAGACATCGCCGCCGGAGAACGCCCACAGCGTGCAGGCCGAAAACGCGGCAAGGGATTCGCCAAGCCCAAACCCAAACGACAGCGTCCTGGGCAAAAGAAGTCCCACAGCCGGTAGCCGCCGCTGGGTGCCTACCATACCTCCAGAACCACCACGCTGTGGGCCTTGTCATGCTAAATGAAATACGCTAAAACGTTGCCCTGTGCGCGTCCCGCGTTATTCGGCGGACATCTATCGCGGGGTGGAGCAGTCAGGTAGCTCGTCGGGCTCATAACCCGAAGGCCGCAGGTTCAAATCCTGCCCCCGCAACCAATTAAACCTCGGCACTTCAAAGTGCCGGGGTTTTCTACTCAGACAGGCTTCCCGAAAGGCACTGATGAGGTATGTTTCGCCGAGAGGGAATCCGATGGAGCTGGCTGATTTAGACCAAGTCGAACAGGTGGTCTTGGTGGGGTTGGTGAAGGCCATCGTCCACGCCGACGAACAGGTCAGTCACGATGAGGGGCAGATTATCCGCGCGCTCGCCAATTCGGTCGGCAAAGAAGCCTGGAATCGACGAGTTCAAGAAGCCAGCGCCCGATTCACCAACGCCGATGACCTGTTCAACCTGGCCCGCACGATCGAACGCCCGGCGGCAAGGGAGCTTATTCACAGCGCACTACGTGCTCTGGCCGAATCCGACGAGATCATAGCCGCCGAAGTACAGATCCTGGATTGGATCGCGGAGGTCTGGCAGCTGGGCGGTTCCGCGGGCCCGCGGGCCATCGAGGACGAAGACGAGTCCGACTCAAACACCTTCGACGATGATTTTGTGCTGTTTGACGATGAGGAAGCGGAAGTTGAAGCGGAAGTTGAAGAGGAAGAGGCGTAGCCCACCCAAGGGGTATCTGATGTCGCCAAGGTGGTGTTGCAGGGATAAACCCCCAATCTCTTGGAGGCCCCTATGAATGAAGCCCGGCAAGCTGAAAACCCATCGCTCTACCGCATCCGACACAGCCTAGCCCATGTGCTGGCACAAGCAGTGGTCAAGCTCCGCCCGGGCACTACGTTGGGCTTCGGCCCGGCCATCGACGACGGTTTTTACTACGACTTCATCCTCTCCGAGCCCTTCTCCGAGAGCGACTTCTCCAAGATTGAGAAGGCGATGAAGTTCATCATCAAGCAACGTCAAACGTTCGAACGCGAAGAACTCTCGGCCGAAGATGCCCTTGCGCGAATTTCCGATATGGGCGAACCATACAAGGCCGAATACGCTCGCGAACTGCTCGAAAAGCCCGGCCTCGATAGCCTCACGTTCTACACCAATGGCCCCTTCGTCGATATGTGCGAAGGACCTCACGTCGAGAACACCGCCGCGCTGCCCAAGGGCGCGTTCAAGATTCGCGCGCTGGCGGGTGCCTACTGGCGTGGCGACTCCCGCAATGTGCAAATGACCCGCATCTACGTGTGGGCATTCGAGACCAAAGAAGATC
>JAACDH010000238.1 GCA_009936995.1 Rhodobacterales bacterium | reverse complement strand
CCCAGGTGGTGGTCCAGTGGGCGAGTGCATCGGCCATGGCCACGTCGAGCACCCTACCCTCGCCGGTGCGCTCTCGTTGGAGCAAAGCGGCGTTGATTGACACAACGGCCGCCATCGCCGCCGACAGATCGGCCACCGGCAGCACACTCGCCCGAGGCGCTCCGGTCCGGTCACGCTCCAGATGGCACAGCCCGGTTAATGCTTGTAGATTCAGGTCGTGTCCGGGCTCGGATCGGCGCGGCCCCTCTTGGCCAAAAGCGCTGATGCTGCAGTAGATCAACCTTGGGTTCCAGGCCATCGCCTGCTCGGGACCACAGCCAAGTCGGGCCATTACGCCAGGGCGAAAGCCTTCAACTAAGATATCGGATCGTTGGACTAGCGCCTTTAAATGTGCGTTGCTCTTGGGATCGCGCAGGTCGAGCAGGACGCTCTTCTTGCCTCGGTTCAACAGCGGAAAGAGCGCACCAATATGCCGGGCCGGATCGCCGCGAGGTGGCTCGATTTTGACCACCTCGCACCCCAGTGAGGCAAGCACCATCGTGGCGTAGGGGCCTGGCAAATTCAGCGAAAAGTCGAGGACCTTGAGTCCAGATAGCGGTGCGTCCGTCATGGCCTTGCCGGGGTGAGCTGCGCCACCAAGCCCGTCACCGCCATGCCTATAGGGCCCAACAAAGGAGCGGTGTCGAGGAAGAAATGACTCATGAGTTTACCTGTTGATTCGCCCAATATGCGGCGCCCACTATCGCAAGCCCATCCGCGGCACCGAGCACCTCTATCTCACATCGATTGCAGGCGATGACCCGCTGGGCGAAGGTCTTGCAGGCGTCGTCCCAGAGTCCGGGTTGGGCTAAACCTCCCGCCAACAGAACGACGTCCGGCGCATAGAGATTTACCAGAGACACGAGCCCACGAGCCAAGGCGGTGTTCGCCTCGGAGAGCACGTCCAGCGCCCACCGTTCCCCGTTGTGCACGTGGTCCACGAGCGCTGCCCCATCGACGATGGGATGCCCACACGCTTCGGCGGCTCGCATCAGCCCGACCGTAGAGGCCCAGGTCTCTAGACAACCGGTGGACCCGCAGCCACAAGGCGCGTCTCCGCCGACGTAAATGTGCCCCAGCTCGGAGCCAGTGTGACGCCCACCCAGCTGCAGGACCCCGTTTTGGATTGCGCCGCCGCCTACACCGGTCCCGAGGGTAAGCATCAGCACGCTGCGTTCACTGCGCTGTCGCCAAGCGCCAACACACGCCGCGTTGGCGTCGTTCAACACCTGCACAGGCCGACCCAAACGGTGCTCCAGCCGTTCGCGAAGAGCCACGTCACGCCACTCCGGGAAGTTGGGACTGGACAGCACGCGCCCCTGCCGCACAAACCCCGGCACTCCGACGCCCACCAAAACGGCGCTGTTTGGCACAACCGAGGCCACTGCTTCAACCACCGAGCTGACCGACCGGGACCGCAGATACGACCGCTCAATCCTACCTACTTTTTCGTCGCGCACCACAGCGCACCGCACGCCAGAGCCGCCGATGTCCACGCCTGCCATGTCCTGCTGTCCACTCATGTCACTACTCGGGATATAAACGCGTCCATGGACTCACTCGTCAATCAATACTGTGCAAATCCACACAGGTCAGCCATCCGTGCCTCCGCCTACGACTCGGACTCCGGAGCGTTGATCACCGCGGACGACTGGGGCACCGTGGCCATCACGCCCCCTGGGCAAGCCTACCCCAAAGTGTTCTTCGACATGGGCGCACCCATCGAGGGAGCGGTCGCACTGTCCCCAGGCGGTTCGCTAGCGGCCGTCGGCGATAACGAGGGCACCGTTGCCGTATACCGAACCTGGGATGCCGAGTGTGTGTTCGAAGATGTCCGCGAAGGGCCCGCGGGTCCCGCCCGGGCCATGCGCGCCCTCGCCTTCAACCCGCAGGGCACCATCCTCGCCACCCTGTCCATCGACGGCATCCTGCGCATCTTCGACATCCAGCGCTGGGAGCGAGTGGCCAACTACAATGGCTTTGGCGGCGCCAGTCTCCAATTCGACGAACGCGGCGATCGCATCGTAATCATCGACAATCTTGGACAGCCCAAGCTGGTCGACCTGATGTCGAATGAGGTGATCGACCTCGAGATGGTGCCCGGTGGCATCCGCGAGGCCTGCTTCACCCCCGACTTCCGCCATGTCGTTACCATCGGACAAGGTGGCCTCACCCTAATAAGCCTCCCCGACTGCCAAATCTCCTCCTCCTTCGCCGCCCAAGGCAGCAGCGGCATGATCACCATGGTGATCAGCCCAGACGGTAAGGCCCTGGGCGCAGTCACCGGTCGGTCCATCCACAAGTTCAGCCTGCCCGACCTCACCCCCGCAGGCAGCGCCCGACACGGCGCCAGCGACCCCACTCAGGCCTGCTGGTGGGACAAGCGTGGCGTGGTCGTCACAGACTCCGACGGAACCACCTACCGCCCCGGTGCCCGCGCATCGCTGCCCGCGGCCATCGCCGTCGCCGGATTCGGAGAGCATCGGGTCACCCTACACGGCGACCAGATCGCCATCTGGCAAGGAAACCGACAAAAACGGCCCTTCAAAGCAAAACACACCTACGTCGAAGCGCGCGTCGATCGCGATGGCCGCCTGTTGGTCGCGCTTCCCGAAGAAGGCGGCATGCAGGTGTACGAAGCCCGCACTGGACGTCACCTCTTCGACGCCGGCCCAGACACCGCCAACTCCCCGCGCATCGACGTGGGCGGAAGTATCGTCGCCTGCCTGCTGCCTCGTGGCGGACTGCGTTGGTACGACCTCAAGAAAAATAGCGTCTTCGAGCTGCCCTGGGTGCGCACCTTCGCGCTGTCCGGCAGCGGCACTTGGATGGCCGTCACCACTCCCCAGGGCCGGGTTCGCGTCCTCGACCCCGCCACCGGAAAAGACGCCATTCCGCGGCCCAAAGCGCAGTCCAGTAAACCCGTCGAGTTGGTCAGCTTCGTGAACCGTCGCCCCGACATGCTGGTGATGGACGCCGAGGGCGTGCTGGGTATCTACGACCTCGCGCCCTCCGTCACCGACAAGCTCGCAGCCAAGTGCTCCGACGTCATCGATCTCAACGTCGCGGTGGATCGCCTGTGGGGGATCACTGGCGGGCAGTACAGCGCCGTACGCTTCCAGGAAGAGTCCAGCGCCACGGTCATCTACGTCGATTTACACAGTGGTGAAGTCGTCTCTGAGGTGTCCGACCTTCTGCCCTACGCGTGGGTCGACCCCGAGTCTGGAAATATTTTGCAACCTGTTCGCGGCAACGCGCTCCTCGAGCTGGACATGTATGGCAAGGAACTGCGTGTGCTGCGCGCACTACCGGAGGGTCAATGGGTGTGTATCGGACCGCAGGGAATTCTGGACAACAGCTCCGGCTTCACCCCTTGAGACCCATACTCTGGTGCGGGCTTGGCCTGCTGCTCGCCGGTTGCCCTAAACAAGCCTCCACCTCCGCGTCCGTCCCGGAAAAGGCCACCGACGTGTGGGCCGAAGAAGACAAGGGGCCTCCTGAACCCGCCAAGGGATGGCGTCGCATCGACCACACACGTGGCGTTGGGATGCTGCGTCCGGCCACCGCCATGGCTTGGTCCGATGGGTCCCTTTGGGTCGCTGGGTCCGCGGTCAAGATCGCTCAATACCAGTGGGTCTTGCGCATCCCGCAGTTCGGAGACGCCACCCAGCACATCTACGATCCGGGCCGAGTGCTCAGCATCCGCGACGATGGCTCCGGCAACGTGGTCACTTGTGGTGTCCTCGGCGGAGTCCCCGAAGACAAAGCCTGGTTCGGCGGCGTCGACGCCTTTGGTGGACTCGCCGATCGACAGACCTACCTTTCGGACGGCAATGGCGCTCTCACCGACGTCTCCTCCAACGGGAAACAGCTCGCGCTCGTCGGACACATGGCCTCGGACGATAGCGGCGCCAAAGGGTGGATGATCCTCACAGATGCAATCGGACGCGACGTCTGGAAGAAGGAATTCGGTAGCAGCTTCACGCAATCACTAGACTGGGTTCACGCCGAAAACGACCTTTTCGTGAGTGTGGGCTATCAACAAGACGAGACCACCGATCCGTGGCTGCTGGTGGTCGACGGCCAAGGCGAAGCCCTCGTGAGCAAGCGCTGGAACGACAACGCCTTCACCTCTCTGACCACCGCGGTCTGGAACAAGAAAGGTAACGACCTCATCGCGCTCGGCCTCAGCGCCAGCACCCAAGACGGCCACCTGGATGGCGACGCCGGACTCTGGTCGGTACGGGTCAATATCGACGGAACCGCTACCTGGGATCGGACAGCCCGAGGCGACCTCTCGGCCCTCGGCGAGGCGGTTCCTTGGAAAGACGGCGCCGCTGTCGCCGCCTTGGTGGGGCCTCTTGGCTCCAAACGTACCGTGGCCGTCGCCATGATCTCCGGCGACGGAACCATCACCTGGTCCACCCCCGACCTACCGCCGGGCATCGACCTCGCCGAGCTCTACATCAACAACGGCAAGCTACAGATCATCGCCACCACCTCCGATGAATGGGGCGTTTCCTGGACCTCCCAGACGCTCTAGATCGAGGCAGCTGCTTGGTTTAGACCTTTACGTAAAGACGCCACCAGTTCGTCGGCTTGGGCATTGTTGAGGATCAATGGCGGCGCAAAGAGCATGTGATCGCCCTTGAGATTGTCCACCGTGCCACGGGCGCCCAACGCCACCAGGCCATGCGCCAGACACGCCGCCTGTACCCGCTTGGAGAAGCCCAGCTCTTGAGGCAAGACCGCCTTGGTGTCCTTGTCTTGGACAAACTCGATGCCCAGAAAGCGCCCTTGGCCTCGCACGTCGCCTACCAAAGGATGATCGAGCAGTTCGGACATTTTCGTTTTCAGATAGGCGCCCACAGTCGCGCTATTCTGCACCAGACCGTCGTCTT
>JAACDH010000237.1 GCA_009936995.1 Rhodobacterales bacterium | reverse complement strand
GCTCGGGATCGCCAAAGTCGACCACCTCAGTGCGCCCCACAATCCACGCGTAGTAGTCCATAAAAGGCACTTCGAGGCCCGTGTGCGGCACCCAGACGCCATAGGCGCTCTTGTTGACCACCACGAAGTCGCCAATGAGCAGCGTGGGGATCATCGAACCCGAAGGAATGCGAAACGGCTCGAAGATAAACGTACGAATGAACAACACGGCGAAGATCGCTGGACCCCAGGCCCGCGCCACTTCTCGCCACCAAGCCATGCCCTCGGGTTGTTGGTCGTCGTCCGGCTCTTCGGTCCGGCTCTTCTTATCCGCCACGGGCGCGCTCCTTCGCAAGTCGCACACTGTTAGCCTACTGGTGCCCGTTTCGCAGCCCGAGGATACGTACTTGCTTATGGCCGACCTCTCTTTAGACGCTCTTCGCCGTGCCGTAGCGGCGCCATCAAAAACTATCCATCGTCCGGAAGCACGCCAAGCCGGCGTCGCCGCGGTGTTTACGCACCAGATGGACCTGCTGTTCATCTCCCGCGCAGAGCGACAGGGCGATCCATGGTCGGGACAGATCTCGTTTCCGGGTGGACACCACGAAGCAGGAGACGCAGATTTACGCGAGACCGCGATGCGGGAATCCATGGAGGAGCTCGGTTTAGACCTTGCGAACGCCGAAGTTTTGGGGCAGCTCGACGACCTTGGAACAGTCCGACATCTACCGGCCCGCGTGGTGCAGCCTTGGGCCTTCCTAGTCCCCGAAATCCCCCAACTCACCCCGAACGACGAGGTGGCCAGCGTACACCGCGCGTCGTTGGTCGATCTGGTGGATGGCGTGGGGCGAGGGACGATGCCGTTAGTGTTTGAGGGCAGCGAATACACCTTTCCGAAAGTAGACTTTGACGGCAAACAGCTCTGGGGCATGACCCTGCAGATGGTCGACGACCTGCTGAATCGGCTGGATGGGCGGGGGGTTGGGCTAGATCGGTAGGGCCGGAACGTTGGGGTTCGGCCCCCACACCCCGCTCGCGCTTCCCGACACGGCCCCGGACTCACCCAACCACAATGGGTGGTGGCCTTCGAGGTTCGCCCAGACAACGTTTCGGGGGTCCATCACCCGGTCGACAAACGTCGACCGACAGCCCCGGAAGACAGCATCTCCTCTGGAGCGTGGCCGCCACACCCGAGCCGCATCTCGCCCACGCTCCGCGACTTGTGCTGCCAATCCTGTGCGCTTTAGCCGCACCGACTTACTCAGAGTCCGTGGCAGTTCTCCCCCCAATAAGCGCGCTTCGCGTTCGAACGCTCGCAGGCGTGTTCCGTCCGACCATGCTCACCATACTCGGCGCCATGCTCTACCTGCGCCTGGGCTGGATGGTCGGCAACAACGGTCTGCTCGGTGCCATTCTGGTCATTCTTCTGGCCTATTCGATCACCGGCGCCACGGCGCTGTCGCTGTCCAGCATCGCCACGAACACGCACGTTCGCCCTGGGGGTGCCTTCGCCATCATCAGCGGCGCGCTTGGGCTGGAGGCGGGCGGGGCCATCGGCATACCCCTGTACATCGCTCAGGCCGCCTCTTCGGCGATGTACCTGTATGCATTCACCGAAGGCTGGGCGTGGTTCTTCCCCAGCCACAACCCGCGCATCGTCGTGATGCTGGCCTTCTTCGGCGTCGCGGCGCTTGTGTGGAGCTCGGCGAGCCTGGCGTCTAAGGCCCAGGCGGTCATGCTGGGCGTGGTCGTAGTGGCGCTCGCTTGCGCCTTTGGCGGCGTCTTCACCACGCCCCTGGTCAGGCCGCAGCTTGTCGGTCGGTTCACAGATGCGTCGCTCCTAGAGACGTTTACGATCTTCTTCCCGGCGGCGACAGGCATCATGGTCGGCGCGGGAATGTCGGGCAACCTTGTGAATGCCCGAAAAAGCATTCCCGTGGGCACGCTCTCGGCCTGGGCCGTGACGCTCTCCGCATACCTCATCGGAGCGGTCTGGTACGCGAACATCGCAACCCCCAGTGAGTTGGTTTCTACCAAGACGATCATGCTGGATCGCAAACTCGTGAGCGTCGTTGTGGCGGTGGGCCTACTCGCCAGTACGTTGATGGCAGCACTGTCCACGTTGGTCGCCGCGCCGCGCCTGCTTCAGGCCATGGCGCAGATGGATGTCGTGCCGGGCGCCAGCTGGTTCTCGAGCGTGTCGCCCGACGGAGCACCTCGGTCCGCCACAATCTTCACCCTCGTGGTGGCCGGGCTCTTTCTCCTCACGGGGTCTCTCGACGCCATTGCGCCGATCATCACCGCCTTCTTCGTGGTCACCTACCTCGCCATCAATGGGGTGGTCGTGCTCGAGCAGAGTCTGGGCATGATTAGCTTCCGCCCCACCTTCGCGGTGCCCCTGACGGTCCCCTTGTTTGGCTTAGGAGCGTGCGCGGTGGTCCTCGTCGCCACCAGCCCCGGCGCTGGCTTCGTCGAGCTGCTGTTCGTGGGTGGAATCTACGCCTGGCTGCAAGGGAGACAGCTCGACTCGCCCTGGGAAACCGTCGAGTCTGGCATCGGTGTAAGCATCGCGGCCTGGGTCGCGCGTCGCTGGGGAAGCGCGCCACGCTCGGAGCGGGCTTGGCGGCCCGATCTGCTCGTGCCCGTCGGGAGCATCCAAGAGGTACACCGGCAGCTGCCGCTCATTCGCGGCATCACCGCGCGCAACGGTTCGGTAAAGCTCGTCGGCATCGGTCGGGGTGCTACCTTGAGTGAGGAGCTTCAGGAGGTCCGAGGCGAGCTGGAGGCTCACGGCCACTATGCGACCTCCGCGGTTGTGCGGGCGTCGACCTGGCGTTCGGGCGTCGCGTCCGCGATCGACGCGCTCCAGGGTGCGCTGTTTCCGCCCAACGTCGTCCTCGTCGAAGCGAAGGGGCGCGAACAGAAGGACATTCAGCTCGTAATCGACCGCTGCAGTGCTCTGCAGGTGGGCCTCATCCTGGGCATCGGAGACGAGGGGTCGAACCTCGCTAGCGCCCAAGAGATCAATGTGTGGGTTTCCTCCAGGGGTCCGGAATGGTCCCTAGGCCTCCACCTCGCCAACCTCGACCTACCCGTGCTCATCGCCTGGCTGCTGTGCCAACACGGTGAATCCAGGTTGAGCCTAAGCACGACCGTCGCCGACGTCGCCGACGTCGCGCCTGCAAAGGCATTCCTGGCCGCCGTGGTCGAGGAGGCTCGGCTGCCGGTCGGAACCGGGGAGCGTGTCAGCGCCGGAAACTTCTTCGATGCGCTTGAGAATGCGCCTACCGCAGACTTGCATCTGATCGGCCTGCCTGAGAAGGTCGACCTTGAGCGTCTGCGGGACATCCAACGCAGAGCGGGCGCTCCGTGCCTGTTCCTGCGCGACTCGGGCATGGAGAGCCTGCTGGCATAGGCCGCTGACGCCCTACCCGCGCTCCGCGAACCACTCCGCCACGTCTGTCGCGTAGTACGTGAGCACGCCGTCGCAGCCCGCCCGCTTGAAGCCCAACAGCGCCTCGAGCACCGTCGCCTGCTCGTCGATCCATCCGTTCGCGGAAGCAGCCTTAAACATCGCGTACTCGCCCGACACTTGGTAGGCGAACGTCGGTCGACCAAACTTTTGCTTCACTCGCCAAACGATGTCGAGGTAGGGCATCCCGGGCTTGACCATGATCCAGTCTGCGCCTTCATCAAGGTCTAAGGCCACTTCTTGGAGCGCTTCGTCGCCGTTGCCGGGGTCCATTTGGTAGGTGCGCTTGTCGCCGCCCTTACGGGGTGCCGAGTCGAGGGCGTCGCGAAAGGGGCCGTAGAAGGCAGACGCATACTTGGCGCTATAGGCGAAGATCAGCGTGTCGCTGTGCCCTGCGTCGTCGAGGACTCGGCGGATGGCGCCCACCCGGCCGTCCATCATGTCCGAGGGAGCCACCAAGTCGGCGCCGGCCGCGGCGTGACAGGCCGCTTGCTGGACCAGGGCCTCGATGGTGCGCTCGTTGTGAACCTCTCCGTCCACCATGATGCCGTCTTGGCCTAGGCTGCTGTACGGGTCGAGGGCGACGTCGGTGATCACCAAGAGCTCGGGGTACTTGGCCTTGATCGCGGCGATCGCCTGGGGAACCAGACCACTGGCGTCCCAGGCAGCGGCGCCATCGAGGGTCTTGAGGCCGTCGTTGACCTTGGGGAAGAGTGCTACCGCCCGCACGCCCGCATCCCAGGCGCGCCCACAGCGCTGAACCAGAGACGGCAGGTTGTGGCGGAACATTCCCGGCATGGAAGGGATGGCCTCATCGGGACCGGGACCGTCGTGCACAAAAAGGGGCTGAATCAGGTCGTTGCTCGACAATCGGTGCTCGCGGACGAGATCGCGGACCGAACCGCGGGTACGCAGACGACGTGCACGGCGCGCCGGATATTGAGACAAGGTCATGCTGGCTCCTGTTACCCGGTTGCCCCCGGGCGACGCTCTCGTCTATCCTGTCTGCACCGGAGGGAGGTACAGTGAAGCCGGTGATTTTAGTACTAGACGGCGAAGTCGATCTGCTTCAGCGCCTCGAAGAAGCGCTCTACCAGGCGGTTTTCAGACACGAGATTCACGCCATCACTCTGGTAGAATCTGTCATGAAGATTCAATGAAAGGAACGGGCGACTTCCTTCGTATGTCCAGATGCATAGGATGAGAACCATGACCAGTACGCCCTACGTAAGCCTCGCAGACTTCGCCTCTACCTTCGCTGAACAGCAAGACCGACCCTACTGGTCCGCCGCCGAGAGCGCGCCACCGGTACCCCTCGACAGCCTCCGGCTGCGCGCAAAAATCGAGGACGTGGTCGACACCGTGGTGGCCCTTCAACGGGCCGAATGGCTCCAAGACGGCGTCTACTGCGGGCCCACTGCAGCCCCTGACGTTTACCGCGACGTGCTGTCCTGCGCTCGAACCCTCCAAGTGAGCGTTCCACCCGCAATTCTCACCAGCGGAACCATGAAGACCCAGGGCACCGCAGGCACGGACGCCCGGCCTTTCTTGGTGCTCTCCAGTTACTTTTTTCAGACCGCAAGTATCCAGGAGCGAAGGTTTATCGCCGGTCGTTTGTGCGGTCACATCGCCCTTCGGCAAGTCACCGCGATGAGCACCTATGGCCTGGTCGCAGACCACACCGGACTGCGAAGCGCCGCCAAGAAGGCCGTGGGTCCGCTGCTCGAGGTGGTGCTCGCCCCCATCGGTCTAGGCGTTAAATTGGCCATGTCCCGATGGCACCGGGCAGCAGAGCTCTCCGCCGACCGCGCTGGACTCATCTGCTGCGGCTCCCTCGACGACGCACGCAACGCCATGCTGCGAATCTCCCTGGCGGTACGCCCCCAGGTGGACGCCCAGACCTATTTGGACCAGCTTCGCGCCGCCACCGCCGACCACTCCCCGGGGCGTTGGACCGAGCTGCTCGCCAGTGAGCCCTGGATGCACAAGCGGATGATGGCGCTCGAACACTTCGCGAACTCCCAGCTCTACGCCGAGCTTTCGAATACTGACATCCCCAACGCAATGACCCGGGAGGCCCTCGAAACCCACACCCGTGTTCTGTTGGGGGTGGGCTAATGGAGCGTCAAGTTCAACAGGCCCTAGAAGCCGCTGAAGACCCCGGAGCGGCCTTTCTCTGGCGCCGAATTTGCCGCGATCTGTCTGGTGATCTACGTGTAGGAGTGGCCACCCGCGACCCCGAAGTGGCCCGCCGCGTAATCACCGTCTTGTCCAAACAAATCCAAGCGGACTGGGTCAGCCTGCCCGTCGAAGCCGACGGGCTGAGCCTGGGCACCCAAGATCGACTCCTCGGCCTGCATACGTTGCTCTGGGCCACACCCGCAGCCGCCGCTTTCGGGCGTGAGGACCGCGAAATCCTAGACCAGCTGATCGAGGCGGGCGCGCCCACTTCCGGTGCCGTCTTCCTGGCCGATGTCGCGCTCCTCAACCGACTCTCCGACAACCCCATGACCGAGCTCGAAGAGATCACGTCCCGCGTGCAGACCCTTCTTCCCACCGGCTGGATTCTGTGTGGTGACGACAGCGCACCGCCGTGGCTTGCCAACCAGCGAATCCAGCTCTCGGCGTCCCGCAAGGTGCGCCAACACGAAGTTGCCGCCCTGCTGCTCCGCGACACCCTCGGCCGCGCAAAGGCGGGACGAGAGCAGGCGCAGCTCGCCCCCGAGACCGTGCAAGGACTCCTCGCCGCCGAGGCGGGCACCATTCTCGCCGCCCGTAAACGCGGTGAACGGGCCGCCGCCCACCTGTTGGGCGCCATTCGTCGACAGACTGAGCACCTGATGGTCGACCTGGCCGACTTTCTGGTCACTCTCGAGACCGATCTACCCTCCCAAGTAGACGCCATCGAAGACATCGCCGTCGTCCGACGCGCCCTGCCCCACTGGCTGCAGTCCGTCGTGTCGGGTTGGATGACCGATCGACTGGCCCAGTGGCGGGCCGCCGTGCTCACCGATCTGGCCGAGCTTAGCCTCGACGCCGAAGACCTGGCCCGTGCCGAGCTGCTCGTACCCGGCCTTCATCCCGCCCTGCTCCGCGGCGACTCCGACTGGACCACTCGCATCGGGACCACCGCCGCCTTGGGCGGCAGTGCAGCCCTCCTCTTGTTCGGCATGTGGGCCCCCGCGCTCGTCGCATTGAGTGGGGGAATCGCCTGGAACCAGGTCCGACATGCCACCCGAGATACGGCCAACCGCGACAAGCTTGTGGCCTCCGCGATCACCG
>JAACDH010000236.1 GCA_009936995.1 Rhodobacterales bacterium | reverse complement strand
GCTCTAATGCTTCTTGTCCTCCGCCAGCTCGCTCAAGTCAGGACCTAGCTCGGTGTGGGCCTCCAGTTCGGAGAGCCGAACTCGCAGCGCATCGACCATGTGCTCCATGAACGCTCGAACGCGGCTCGTCGCCCTCAGCTCGGGAAGGGTCAACAACCAGAGCCCGTGTGGGTCGTCCTGGATCGCTCCGATGCGTACCAGGTTCGGGTCTGCATCCCCATCGTAGGTCGCCAATAGTTGGACGCCGATCCCGGCTCGAATCGCCTCACGAATGGAGTTCGCGCTGTCTAGACGCATTGCAATCCTGGCCCCGGGCGCGTTCTCGGCCAACCAGCCGTTCAGGCGGCGTGGGTTCATGCGCTCGTCTAAGTGTAGCCAAGGGAACGCAGCGTAGGGGGCGTCTCGTCCGATCCGCTCGACGAGCCCCTTGTTGCCATAGGCTGCGTACCGCACCTCGGCGACCTTTCGACCCACCAGGTGAGCTGGCGGCGCGCTCGTCAGTCGTAGCGCCACGTCCGCTTCTCGGCGTGTCAGGGAGACCGTTTCGTTCGACATCGAGACGGTGAGGTCCACCCGGGGGTATCGGACGACGAATGAGGCAAACGCCTCGTGAAAGAACGCGAACTGGAAGTCGATGGTGGAGACCCGCAGCTTTCCCTCCAGCTGAACATCCCGCCCCAACACCCGTCCCTCGAGGGAGAGGACGTCGGCCTCCATCTGATCGGCGACGTCACACATGTCCTGGCCCGCCGCCGTGGGCGAGAAACCCTCCGGTGTCCGGTCGAAGAGGCGGACGCCGAGTGCGGACTCGATGGCGCGGAGCCGTCGACCGACCGTCGTGCGGGTGACCCCAAGATGCGAGGCGGCGCGGCTCAGGTTCCCCTGGCGGGCGATGGCAAGTACATAGCGGAGGTCGTCCCAGTCCATGAGGTGGAGTATCTCGATTGCCCAGCCCTGCAAATTTGCACGTCATTCGCGCTAATTTGTTCATTTTGCGGGCAGGCATGCACGTGTAGACTCTCACCCACACGACCAATCCGAGGACAAAGAGATGACGACGACGCCGGCCCCCCAGAACATGCACCACAAGGCTCCAGACTCCATGCGGGCCCTTGGCTTCCTGGCTCGCCCGGATCCCGGCAGCGCGGCCGCAGCGCTGCAGTGGGTCGAAGTTCCGGTACCCGCTCCCGGCAAAGGCGAAGTTCGCGTGCGGGTGGTTGCTGCCGCACTCAACCGGGACGACGTCCATGCCGCGGAAGGGACGGTGTTCGGCGGCGTACCCACCGCACCTCGGCCGACGGAGACACAGCCGGGCGTTCTGGGCATCGACTTCGCCGGGGTGGTGGATGCTGTAGGGCCTGGGGTTCGGGACCTCCAAGCCGGCCAACGTGTGTTCGGTGTGGCGTACATGCAGCGGCTTGGCAGCTTGGCGCCGTACTGCTGCACCAAGGCCTCACGGACGCGACCGCTGCCAGAGGGGTGGTCCTTCGCCCAGGGTGCAGCGACCGGCCTCACCGGCTCCGTCGCGTCGATGGCCATCGACGCGACCGGCGATCCGCGCGACAAGCGCTGCGTCGTCGTGGGGGCGTCAGGCAACATTGGCGGGCTGATCGTCCGGGCGCTCGCCGCCGCCGGAGCCAGGGAAGTCGTTGGGGTCTGCAGCGGCTCAAACGCCGCCCGAGTGAAGGCCCTGGGAGCCGTTCAGGTAGTCGACTACGGCCAGGGCCCCTGGGGCCGACAGCTGGCCGATCAGCCGCCCTTCGACATCGTGTTCGACTGCGTCGGCGGTCGAGACATCGAAGCCGAGGCTCTGGCCGTGCTGCGGCCGGACGGGCACCTGCTCACTCTGTGCGGCCCGATGCGGTTGCTGGGGGGGCGGCGCCTCTCCTGGCTCACGATCACGCGGACACTCGTGTACATCGCCTGGAGGATGATCTTTAGTCGGGTACGGGGCCCTCGCTACACCCTATTGTCGGCGAGCGAGCCGGACTGGTCGGCGGTGGAGACCCTACTGCTTGAGAGGGACATCCGGCCGAGCATCGATGCCTTGCATCGCTTCGAGCGAGACGAGGTGGCCTCGGCCCTCGAGGCCGTGGTCAGCAACCGACGCCAAGGCAAGCAGGTGGTCGCCGTGCGCCCCGACGAGGTGGAAGCGTAAGCGTCCGCTGCCGTGCCCCGGCTGGCGCGGAGTAGCGCTACACACCCAGCCCGATCGGGCAGGAGACGCCGGTTCCGCCAATCCCACAGTACCCACCTGGGTTCTTGTGCAGGTACTGCTGATGATACTCTTCTGCGTAGTAAAATGCTGGAGCAAGCAGGGCTTCGGCGGGGAACTTCGCATCCACTGCCGACCCGCTTTGAAACTCGGCTCACCACCGCGCTGTGCTGCGACCACCACGAACTTCACAAAGGACCACCGGGTCTCGCGCCGGTGATGCTCCCACTTTCAGACGAAAATTTTGGCGAAAGCACCCGGCATTTTTCCTTGCGAAGAACGTTATTTCCGTTCGCCCAACGCTCATTCTACTGCCAGCCTAACGCCACCCCGCCCCTACTCACGACCCCGAACAACACCACACCCCGTCATTCCCAACTTATCCGCGGGGCTGACCACTCCTGCCAGGCCGTTTTTCGCGACATGGGTGTAGATCATCGTCGTGGGTCGATGAGGCAACTTTGCGCTGGGTGGCGAGATGGGCAAGAAAGGCCCGTACCTCGTCCGCGCCCATTTCGGACGGGTGGCGCTTGTCGTGAAACAAGACAAAGCGCCAAGAGCCATGCCCAGGTCCTGATACGAGAAAACGCCGAGAATCGCGCGAATCAGTGACAACCGTCACCCAATCGGGTGGCGGCGGTCACGCAATGGCACCCCACACACCGATCTGCCCACCACACCACTACAGACACGAGCGTGAGCGGGCCAGAGCGGGTGATTGTGGAGGCGGACTCACTCAAAGACCGTTCGTCCAACGATGGTCTCATGGCTCAGGGGCTTCCCGAAATATCGCAAATTTGCCACATATCTGCACTCAATACTAATCGACGCTTCACCATATTTATGGCTATTCAACTTGAACAATCACTCGCTCTAGTTGGCCAGAAATCCGTCGATCCGTGGGTCCACATACCTCCCACAACGACTTCACTGATCCGACAGCTCGACGCTCACCAGAGGCGTCGGACCCGTTTCGCAGACGAGGGTTTTTGCAACGCGGTGTGCCGCCAAGGGCCCGGCGGCAGCAACGGAGTCAACGGCCACGCTAGTCCTCGTTCAACCACTGCCCAATCAGCTTGGGCAACGCCTCTTCGGAGGGGGCGGCGATCACCTCGTCGAACCCGCCGCCCGATGGCTTTGGATTGACCTCGATGCAGTGGGCGCCGTGGGCTTTGGCGACTTGGACCAAGCCCGCGGCGGGATAGACCACGCCGGACGTGCCCACCGAAACGAACACACTACACGACGACACCGCCTCTTGGATGCGGTCCATATACTCGGGAATTTCGCCGAACCAGACTACATCGGGACGCATCCAGCCACGGCACACCGAGCACTTGGCGGTGCGGCTCTGGGCCCCGTACACACCTACCCGGGGATGAGTGGCGTCGTTCTCGCACCGCAGTCGCCACAGGGAGCCGTGCATCTCGATCGCGTCGATCGCAGCGGCCTTTTGGAGTAGACCGTCGATGTTCTGGGTGACGAGGGTGACGCACTTATTGCTCATGGCGTGTTGAAGACGGGACAGGGCGCTGTGGCCGGGGTTCGGCAACACGGACGCGCAAGCGATGCGGCGTTGGTCGTAGAAGGTGCGGACCATCTCGCGGTCGCGGAACCAGGCGTCGGGGGTGGCGACATCTTCGATTCGGTGGCCCTCCCACAGTCCTTTGGCGTCGCGGAAGGTGGGTACACCAGAGGCGGCCGAGAGCCCAGCGCCCGACAAGATGACGATATTCGCGTTTTGCATCGCGTCAGGCATGGTTCTCCAAGGTGAAGAAAAAGTAGCAGAGCAAAGCGGTGTGTGTGTGTCTGTAAGAATAAAAGCGGTGAAGAACCTTAAGCTCGGGACAGCGACGCTAATGATTAGTGCTTTGCTTTTTGGGGGCTTCCATGCTCGAATTGCGTGTGAAACAGATCGGCGTAGGCGCCGTTCTTGGCCAGCAGGGACTGATGAGAGCCGATTTCGACAATTCTGCCTTGGTCGAGAACCGCGATGCGATCGGCGGTCATTACCGTAGACAGCCGGTGGGCGACCACCAGCACGGTCTTGCGATCCAGGATCGCTTGGGTTGCCTGTTGGATGCGGGCCTCGGTGAGGGTGTCCACCGACGCGGTGGCTTCGTCGAGGATGACGATGGGCGCGTCGTGGGCCATGGTTCGCGCGAAGGCCAGCAGCTGTCCCTCGCCAACACTTAAGTTACGACCTCCATTTTCTATCCGTCCACCCAGGCCGCCGAGGCGTTCGACGGCCTCGGTCGCGTGCACCTGGTCGATGGCCGTCTGCAGCGCTTCATCGGAGAGGTCTGCGCCGAGAGCGAGGTTGAACCGCACCTCTCCAGGGAACAGCTGAACGTCCTGCAGTACGGTACCCACGGTGGTGCGAATGTCGCCCAAATTGAGGTCGGTGAGCTCGTGTTCTCCTAGGCAGATGCTGCCTCTGTAGCCTTGGTAGGCGCGGGTGAGCAGCTTGCCGATGGTGCTCTTTCCGGAGCCAGTTCGACCGACCAGTGCCACTACTTCGCCCGGCTGAACGACTAGATTGATGTTGTGCAATACGTCGGGTCCGTCACCATAGGCGAACGATACGTTGGTGAGGGTGAGGGCACCGGTGTGGCCTTCGAGTGTGGTGTCTCCCGATGCGATCAGTTCTTTGTGGTCTAGTAATCCGTAGATTTTTTCGAGAGCGCTGAACGCCCGCTGGATGACGGCGACCTTCTGCGAGAACTCGCGGATCGGCTGGAACAGCTTGCTGATGTATTCGATGAACGCGGCCAACAGGCCCGCCGTGACGATGTCGTCGAGGGCGCCCCCGGAGGCGTACCACAGCAGCATGGCCACGCTCACCGACGAGAGACCGTCGACGATGGCGAACAGCATTGCGTCCCAGACGTTCGTCTGGATGGTGGCGTTACGGAACGTAGACAGCCGCTCGTCGAAGGCGGCGAGGGTGCGGTCCTCGTCCGAGTGCAGCTGGACTACGCGGATTCCGTTGAGGCGCTCGGCGAGGAAGGCGTTTAGCTCGGCCAGTGAGGTGCGTACTCGGAGAAACAGCTTACGCATAATCCGTCGGATGACCTCGATGATAATGGCCAGCGGCGGGGCCATAAACAGCAAGGCGCCGGTGAGCTTGGCGTCGAGGGTGAACATCGCCACCAACACCCCCACCACCAACATCACGTCGAGGAGGATGGTGACAGCACCGGCGGTGAGGGTCTCGCCCAGGGCTTCGATGTCACTGGTGGCGCGGGTGAGCAGCCTCCCGGTGGGGACGCGGTCGTGGTAGCTGCGGGCCATCTTCAGGCTGTGGGCGTACACATCTTTGCGCAGGCCCGTGATGGTCTGCATGGCGGCATACGAGAGGGCGAGGGTGTACAAGGCTTCGGCGATGAATCCGGCCACAACGACGACCAGGAACATCAGGGCGGTACGCTGAAGACCGTCGAGATCGCCTGGGATGATGTGCTCATCGATGACCTGCTTGAGCAGCCACGGCTGGGCCACGACCAAGCTGGCCGAGACCGGTGCACATAGGACCGCGATGGCGTAGAGCCAGGCATGAGGACGCGCGTAGGGCAGCAGGGCCCGGAACAGCTGCCAGTCGGTTCGCTTGGGCGCGTTGGCGGGATCAGACATCGTCTTCCCCCATGCGTTGTTTGTCCCAGACCTGCTTGTACAGTCCCGAACGCGTAATGAGGTCTGCGTGTGCGCCCTGGTCTACGATATGTCCGCCGTCCATGACCGCGATCATGTCGGCGCTCTGCAGGGCCGAGATTCGGTTGGACACGATGACCGTGGTGGTTGTTTGCCCTTGGTTTTTCAGGGCCGAGATGAGTTGTTGTTCGGTGGCGTGGTCGACGGCCGAGAGCACGTCGTCGAGCATTAACAGCGACCGTCGCTCGACCAGACCGCGGGCCAGCGCCACCCGCTGCCGCTGCCCGCCGCTGAGCGTCAGGCCGGCCTCGCCTACTAGGGTCTCGACGCCGTTGGGCAGGGCCTGGATGTCGGGGCCGAGGGCGGCCAGGTTGAGCACGCGCTGGAGGGTTTCGGGGGTGTCATGACCGAGGAGAATGTTGTCGCGAACCGACTCGGTGAACAGGAAGGCCCGCTGTTGGACCAAGAGTGTCTGCTGGCGCCACGCGTCGAGGTCGAGGGTTCGAATGTCGACGCCGTTGATGAAGATGGTGCCTTCGGGCGGGTTGTACAGCCGGGACAGGCACCGGAGCAGTGTGGTCTTTCCAGAGCCGGTGAGCCCCAGCACGCCCAGCGTGGATCCGGCCGGAACTTGGAGGTTCAGGTTGTTGAGCACAGGGGCGTCGGGCTGGTCGGGGTAGGCGAAGGAGAGTCCGCGAATGGAGAGCGCCGGTGCCGTTGTTGAGACCGAAACGGGCTGGGGAAGATCGGGCCGGTCGGGCGTGGGGTCGGTGATCTCGTAGATGCGCTCGAGGGCTGCTTCGGCCTGGCGGAACAGGGTGACGATGAAGCTGAATCCGCGCAACGGACGGGACAGGTAGGCTGTGAGCGAGGTGAACGCGACCAACTCGCCGACGGTGATCTCGCCCCGAATGGCCATGGGCCCTCCGATGTACAGCAGCAGGAACACGTTGACCGACGCCGCCAACGCCAAGACGGGGCCGATAGCGACCCGAAGATTCGCGCGCTCAAGTACCCAGCGCAGCCAGGTGGCGTTGTGGTGCTCGAAGGCGTCGAGAAAGGCGCCCTCGGCCTGGAATGCGTGGATGGTGTCGACGCCTTGGTACGATGAGAGCGCGTGCTCGGAGAGCTCGGCGGCGGACTCTTGGAGGTGCTTCATCAACACCCGCAGTCGATTGGCGGTGGTGAGGGTGATGGTGAAGGCCACAGCCAAGGGAATCGCGGTGATGACCGTGAGCTTGGGCGAGATCCGCAGCATTTGCGCGCTGGTGAGGGTGAGCGCGAGGCCGGTGTTCACCATTCCCAATGCCGCAAAACCGGCCAACAACCGGACCATCACCACGTCGGATGCGCCTCGGCTGATGAGGTCTCCAGTGGGCCAGCGGTCGAGGAACGCCGGCTGCTGCCGGAGCATGGTTGCGAAGAGATCGTGCTTGACCTCGGCCTCGACCAGGCGACCTGGGGTGAAGAACAGCAGGCGACTGGCGGTGCGGACGAGGATGATGGCGGCGCCGAGGAGGCCCACCATGACGGCCGAATGGTAGATGACGGGACGACCGGCCTCGCCGAGGGCGAAGGCGTCGATACCGGCGGCCAGGTACATCGGAATGGTGACGGCGATCCAATTCGTGGCTGCTAACGCTAGGATACCACCCAAGTACCACGGGGTGTAGGGCAGCATATAGGTGCGCGCGAATCGGGCGATGATGTTCAAGGGCTGGGGCTCATTAACAGGTGACCGCAACCCTTCCGGCCAGGGCGTCGCGACCGAGGCACAGTCCTTCACCGCCCTCCGCGTGGGCGACCTGAACGGGTAAATGCAGGGTTCCGAGCACGACCGTGAGCGCGGTGAGGCCATCTTTGGGAGCACCGAACCAAGTGTTGGTCGCCTCGTGGGGTGCGAGGATGACCGGCAGATCGCGGTCGAGCTCGACGATGCGAACGGTGGACGTCCAGGGCCACTCGTGCAGCCCGTCGTCTTGTGCCGAGAGATCGGGCAGTTCGTTGGCGAGTGGCTCGAATGAAACTTCGTCTAGGGGAGCATCGTCGACGGCGTCCAGGTTGTCTTTGATAACGTTTGACGCGGGGGGCTCCCAGTTGCTTGGGTCGATGGGTGCGTCGTCGGGCCAGGACTCTGCCCAAGGGTCTTCGTGCGGATCTAAATCGGCGATCTCTGTCCAAGGCTGGTCTAAAGACGGACTATCGTCGCTCTCATCGCCGCGCGGGGCGGGCCGAGGCGGCTGTGGGGCGGGGATGCGCTTGCTCATGGCTCGGGTCTTAATGCAGGGGAGGCCGTACAGCTAACGGGTGAGCCCCCCAATTTGGTTGTCATAAAACGTGAGTTCACAACCTCTGTGCGGCGGAGACGTCCGAACGCTAATATCGGGTGGACCAACACAGGTGGTGGTCCCTTGAAGCTAATGCCCTCTCTCACAATGCTCGCCCTGATCGGATGTGCCAAGAACACGAACGTTGAAACCCCTGTTCCAGCGCCTGTGATGGAGGCGGTCTCTGCAGTGGTTACCAGTCCCAATGACGACCGAGAATACCTGTACTTCGAACTAGACAACGGCCTACGGGTGATGGCCATCTCTGACCCGAATACCGACAGCGCTGCGGCTGCCCTCGACGTTCATATTGGGCAGTTCAGCGATCCCTTCGACCGTCAGGGACTCAGCCACTTCCTTGAGCATATGTTGTTCATGGGCACGGAAAAGTACCCTGACGTCGACGGGTACCGGAAGTTCATCCAAGATCATGGCGGCGGCAGCAATGCAGGCACCGGCCAAGAGCACACCACCTACTTCTTTAATATTGACCAACCCTATCTCGAGCCCGCCCTTGATCGGTTCGCCCAGTTCTTCATCGCGCCCAAGCTCGACCCCGAGTACGTCGACCGCGAGCGCAATGCCGTCAACGCCGAGTACAGCCTGAAGATCAAGGATGAGGCGCGTCGGAATCGCGAAGTGCGTCGCGTCACCCACAACCCGGATCACCCGTTCCGGAAGTTCAGCGTTGGCAACCTCGAGACCCTCGGCGACCGCGACGGCGATCTCGTCTGGGACGATCTAAAGACGCATTACGAGGCCACCTACTCGGCCAGTCGAATGGCGATGTCGGTGATCGGTCGCGAAGACGTCAACACGCTCAAGGCCATGGTTATCGAGAAGATGAGCGCGGTGCCCTCCGACGGCAAACGCAAGCAGTACAGCAAGGTGACGCCATTCCTGCCCGAGCAGCTCGGTGTGCGCATCCAGGTGACGCCGCTTCAAGACGTACGCAGCATCGAGATGACGTTCCCGGGTCCGCGCGCCGACGAGTACTGGGCCGAGCACCCCTTAGAATTTGTGACCCATCTGATGGGGCAAGAGGGCGAGGGCAGCCTGCATTCGCTGCTCAAGTCTCGGGGTTGGATCGAGGACCTCTACAGCTACGGTACCGGAACCGAGGACTACGCGTCGGTGGTGGTTGGGGCCGATCTCACTGAAGAAGGTTACCAACATATCGATGATATCGTCGACCTAACTTTCCAATACGCCCGTTTGGTGGCCAAAGACGGTGTGAAGGCCGCCTACCACAATGAACGCGCGCAAATCGCCGCCTTGGGGTTCCAGTTCTCGTCCGAGAGGTCGCCCTCGTCTGCCGTTCGACAAGCGCGATTACTGCAGTCGTACCCGCCCGAGCACTTCAACAACGTGGAGGCGGTCTACGGAGACTTCGACGCCGACTTGGTCAACGTCTACCTCGACGCCATGGTGCCGCGTAATCTCCGGCTCTTTGTGCACGGCCCCAACCTCGAGACCGACCAGACCGAGCCGCTGTACGGCACGCCCTACAGCATCCGCCCCCTCGACCCCGCGTTGATGGCGCGCTGGCAGTCCTCAGAGACCGATCCCGCCCTCACGCTGCCCGAGGCCAACCCGTTCATCGCCGACGACGTGTCCCTGCGCGAGGCCGACGAGGCTGACGTGCCCAAGCAGCTCCTCGACGAGCCCGGTCTATCGCTGTGGCACGACCAAGACGTCGAGTTCGGTATGCCCCACACCCGCGCCGTCATCGAGCTGCACTACCCGGTCGCCGACACCCGAGCTCAGGTGATCAACTCGCTGATGGTCGACTTGATCAACGACAGCCTCGAGACCTGGCGCTTCCAGCCAAGCCAGGCGGGTGTCTATGCCAGTGTCCGGTCTCAGGAACGCGGGATAGAGCTTTCGCTCAGCGGCTACAACGAG
>JAACDH010000235.1 GCA_009936995.1 Rhodobacterales bacterium | reverse complement strand
GTCCGCCCATTCCGACTGCCTCGGCTCTGCGCGGAAGACCAAGGGTCAACCCGGTCCGGCCGAGGACCTGCACGCCGCGGTGGTCATACGGAACGGAGACGGAGGGGCCTGGAACGACTGTGACGCTACGTGCTGAGGCCACCGCTGGCCAGGACGAGACTGCATCGACGCCCGGACGGGCTGCTCGTTCTCACCCTGCGGAAGCCGTATGCCAACGGAACCAGCGACTTCATCTTTAGCGAGGTGGAACTGGCGCAGAAGTTGGCCGCCCTGCGTCTGCCCCCGGTTAGGCCACGGGGTTGCCTGACAGGCTGACCGAGCAAACTTCGCTTTCGCAAGACAGGACTCGCGGCCGGCTTTAGCGACGCGGTCGCCCAAGTCCCACTTGCGCTCCCCAAACGCTCGAAAGCCTGTATACTGGCTTAGAAGAGGCTCTAATGCTTCTTGTCCTCTGAAAACCGTATAAGGAGTTCCCAGATGCAGGAAGAGGACAACATTCGATTGGTGATTGAGAATGGGTTGCGGGTAACGCGGATCTTATGGGCGGCTTTTGGGTTCATCCCCCTGATCTTTGGAGTCGTACTGGTTGTCACTCAGCCACAAGATGGAGCCTTGGATACTCGGGTGCCTATCCTGTTGTGTGTGTTGGCTTTCACTGAGGTACCCATCATGCTGTTCATGCGGATGAGGACGATGGGGGCAATCGGTCTTCTTGCACCAGATGACTTCCGGACCAGCGGGTTTGCGCCGGTCACCGAGCTTCAGGCCAAATTCGCGGATCAGCGCTACCGCGTGGCCACCCTGATCAGTTTGGCCTTCATGGAGAGCATCACGATTTTCGGCTTCGTGTGCAGTTTTCTCACAGGCAGCCTGCTCTGGTACGCGGCCATGGGCCTGTTTGGCTGTCTGGGTATCCTGATGTTTGTGCCTCAAAAGGCTGGCTTCTTAGCTCAGTTTGAGCCCGACGAACGGTCCACATTACGCCGCATCATGGACTGGTGACGGCATCGGCTTGACGCCGCGGGCGCCCAACCATCTAACGCCAAACCAAAACGACCCGAAGTGGTTAATCTGTCACAGGAGATGCGATAGTGCGTTTTAACAGACACTTGAATTCGAAGAACCCGAGTTCGAGGCACGCTGGCAAGAAGAAGCCGGACATCGCCTGCAAAGCGGACTGAACTGGGGAACCATCATGATGGGCTCGGTTCTGATTCTCTCCATTGTGCGGGACCTTGCACTTCGCTGGGAGGGATGGGAAGCATTGATGGTGTTTCGGCTTGTCGTCATCACCCCTCTTGTATTCAGCCCCTGGCTTCTTTCCCAGAGTTCCTTTGGCGCCCGACGACGCGCCGACATCGTACTGGTCTCTCTTTCCGCAATATTTTTCTCCATGGCGGTGATGCTCATCTGGCTGCCCGTTATACCGGGCGCTAGCAAGACCATCATTTCGGTGCTGTTTCTTCCCGTCTTCGCTGCGGCAATCACCCTGTTTTCCATCGGCTTTCGACGCACACTGGTTCTCGGTTCCGCCGGTCTGGCGGCATTCCTCATCGCCTACACGCAAGTGGACGCTTCATTGCTTCGAGTCAGCATCATGAGCTGGTGTGTGTTTGCGCTGGGGGGCATTTTGGTCGGAGGTAGCCGGCGACGGGAACGACAAGCGCGCATGCTCTGGCTCGCCACACAGCAACTCGAAGCTGAGAAAGCATCCAGTCTGAAGCTACTTCAAAACGTTTTCCCCGCCCCCATCGCCGACCGGTTGCTCTCCGATCAAACGCCGATCGCCGACCGGTACGATTCGCTGGTCGTACTCTTTGCCGACGTGGTCGGCTTCACGCCCATGGCACGCGTCCTGTCAGCAGAAGAGCTGGTGCGGCGACTCGACAGCCTGTTCACAGACTTTGACATGTTGGTCCGGCAGCACCAGTTCACCAAGGTGAAGACCATCGGAGACGCCTACATGGCGGTGGGGGGACTCCCTTGGGAGCCAAACGACGATCGGCCCCTGGCTGGCGCACGACTCGCCTGGGACCTGATAAAGTGTGTCCGCGAGAGCCACGGTTTGCAGCTTCGTATCGGAATGCACGTCGGCCCCGCTGTCGCAGGGGTCATCGGCCGGGAGCGCTTTCTTTACGACTTCTGGGGCGAGACGGTCAACATAGCAAGTCGACTCGAATCCACTGCAGAGCCGGGCCGAATCCAACTCAGCGACACCCTGTCAGAACGGTTGGGACCCAATGCCGTGGTCGTCGAACGGGGCATCTAAGAGCTCCAAGGGGCTGGTTCCATTCGTACTTTCTGGCTCGCCGAGCGACCTGCAAATCCTGTTCAATACGAAAGTCACACCGTCGGTTGGGAACCCGCAGTGCCTACCACAGGGGCAGATTAGCCCCTTCTGATTCGCACTTCTGTCGCACCGTTTCTAAGCCTGACACCTGAAACGCCGGGTGCGCCACCTGCCGCCACACCGAGGCCAACCCGGGCTGTTCATCTCGAGGCGTACCTGGTGGCCGATAGTCTTTTTCCAACGCCACAAAACCAGCCGATTGCAGCGCCGCACGGTACCGCTTTCCGGTTCGTTTCTGGTGCTCGATGTGGTTGTTTCGTTCCGTAAGGAGTGGATCGCGCGACAGAGTTGCGTCTTTTCTGGGTGGAATGACTACTTTTGCACCGACGCGCGACGCGGCTTCGTACACCTCGAGTTGGGCGTCCCCCCCGTTTGCGGTGAGCCGTTCTATGTTTCCGACCACAGCACCCATCAAACCCGGTACAGCAGAGGCGTCCGTCTCGCGCCAGGGCAACCCGAACGCGAGTCGCACGGTCAAAGCTGCTTCGATGGCGACAGCCAAATGGTTAGGTCTCCGCGTCTGAGCAGAGCCCGGTCGTAGGATGTCCAATTGCCGATTTTATCGTTGGCTTTTGGGTTCGGATGTACCTTCGACCGCTTCATCACCAGCGCCCACCTCACCACACGACGGAGCAAGCTACGCTTTCGGGAGGCTAGCCTGGCGGCCTGAACCGCACTGCTGCCGCTGTCAACCGGGCACGAGTCATGCTTCCCGGTGGTCCGGTACCATGCACCAGGATAATCACGAATCGTCCTTCTCCACTTGGAGGCTACCATTCCCGACAAGCCGACTATCTTTCTTGTACCGATGCCGATCGGGACCGAGTGGGAGGACGTGTCCAACGCCGTGCGTCGCGTTTTAAAGACAGCTCCGACCATCCTCATGGAGCACGAACCGGGCACCGTTGACCGGATGCGCAGGTTGGGTCTGCTCGCCCCGGACAAACCAGTCGTATGGATGGATGGCGGGGAGTTGGAGGTCGCGAAAGCCTGCATCGGACGAGGGGAGTCAATTGCCCTAGTGGCAGCCACTGGCATCCCGGGCTTCGTCGATCCCGGTTGGGAGGTCATGGACCACTGGGCACAACACTGGTGGAAGACGGTCGACATCGAGCCCGTCGGGATGTCTTCGGCCCTTGATGCGGCACTTGCCGTCGTTGGCGTGGATGTGCGCAGCTTTCGTTTTGGTGGTCACTTTCCGGAGCACTACCGGCGCGTAGTTCGCTTTTCCCGAGACCCGCAGATCTACTACGTGCGCGGACAGGCGCTTCTACAGTTCGTGGGGGTGGTTCGCCGGTGGAGGTGGTCGTTTCGGCGATTGATCTTGCTGAGCAACGTGCGGAAACGGGGAATGCAGCGACATTGGGTGATCGGGCCAAGTGGTGCGCTGCCCTCCGATCTGACGGACGATCCGAAGAACGACGTAGTGGCGGTGATCCTGGGCTGCTCCTAAGGCATCCTCGTCTATGCTTTTCGGGAGCTGTACACGCGCCTTCGGAGCTAAGAGGTTCTCGGGTGAGGGCGATTCAAGCGGCGAAGCTGACAACGCGAGCGATATTCGACGAGCTGGCGGTGGTTCGGGAGGTGACGTCCTGGATGCTGTGACCTCGTGTATCAGCGACCTCGTAAAATACCGCCAAGCTCCGCCCTGGCCAAGGACGATTTATCACTCTCAGACGAAAACCTGGGCCCGAGCGCGCAGCACTTCACACAGACAAAGGCCGCTCACCTCTTGGGTTAATACTTGGTTCCGCTGTTGGGCGCGGGCCACTGGTGCTCGCGTTGGCTCCCCAATGCACCTCGGAGTTCAGTGTCTAGGTAGATGCGGCCTGTCACAGGTTTGTTGACACGGGTGGCCTAGCGGATATCGGCCCAGATATTTATGTTTGACGACCTCTAGCCCGTAATCCACGGCATCGTCGCCCCCATGGGCTGGACCACCGATTACGTCTTCAACGAGGTCGAACTGACACAGAAATGAACCGCCCTGGTGCCAACGAAAGGCAAGCGCGGCATCTCCTTCTTCGCTGTTCTGGTTCCTTCGACGAAGTCTCCTTGCCACGTACCGTACGTCACCTCCCCATTTGAACGATCTGTACGAGCGGGCTCGGCGTCGAAAGAGTCCTCCTCATGGGCACCGATGGCTAGGCGATGCCGGTGTATTCCGACCCACCAGCGACATCCAAGAACAGGACCGCTGGCATGTTCTCGCCAACGTTACCGCGGTGTGCCGATTTCTGCTCTATTCAGGCGCCGATACACCACATCCTCTATAGTGGGTCCTCTGAGAACGTTCGCCCTTATCGTTGAGAGCGCGCTGGCACATGTCGTCTCCTCCCACTCATCACCGCAGATACGAGATGCGTCACCGCGTCGGCATCGGCGGCTTCGGAGAAGTTTACCGAGCAACCATGTATACCGGTGCTGTTCAACTCGACGTCGCCGTTAAACTACTGCACGCCGAGTACGCTCTCGACGAACAAGCAGAACTCCGTCTTCGAGATGAAGCCCGCTTCTTGGCCGCCCTTCGGCACCCTTGTATCGTCCGCGTCATCGACCTGGTGAGGCTCGATGGCCGCTTGGCGCTGGTCACCGAGTTCGAAGACGGAGAGGATGTGCGAAGCCTGATCTCTCGCGTCGGCCCCCTTCCTTCACGCCCTGGTGTAGAGGTTTTGGCACGGGTGGCCGACGCGCTCAACGCCGCTAGAATCACCCGCGCTCCGGGTAAAACCACCCCCATGAACTTGACGCACCGAGACATCAAGCCGGCAAACATCCTGCTGGGTCCCCACGGGGGCGTGACGCTTCTCGACTTCGGCATCGCGCGAACCGACGCATTGGACCGGTCTGCACAAACCACCACCTATGCGATTGTCGGCAGTGGGCACTACACACCGCCCGAGACCATCCTCCGTGAGCCCTCGACTCCGGCGGGAGACGTTTGGAGTCTAGCGGTCACAGTTTTTGAGATAATCACCGGCACGCATCTGTTCGAAAAAACCGATCTGCGGTCAATGGCAAGGCTGTTCGTCCGCGGCGACCCTCGCACCATCATATTCGACAAGCTGCAAACATCCGAAATCCCTCCGGGCTTGCGACAGCTACTCCTAGATATGCTCGCCCTCGACCCCCTAGAACGACCCACCAGTGCCCAGGTGATGAGGCGGGCCGACGATCTCGTTGATGCCCTCCAAGGGCAGAGCTTGCGCCGCTGGGCGACGGATCAAACGTGGCCCCCTAAGTCTTGCGAACCCGGCGAGCTCCAAGGTCAAGTGCTGCTCGAGCAAGGCCTGGAGGGCGGCGCCGCTGCGGCAAACGAAGCGTCGCAGGCTCAACCGAGTGTCCGGCTGCCCCCACAAACGTCCAAGGCAGATCTACTCGAAGATGTCCAAACCGATGAGGTCATCTTTGGTGAGCATGCACCTGACGAAGAGCTGGCCGCGGTCGTGGTCGAAGCCACTGTTGAGCCCTTGGCCTATCGGAGAGATGCCCCGCCGCCGCATTCCCACAGAGGACGGATCGCGTTAGTCCTCACCCTATTGGTCAGTTTAGTGGTCCTCACTGGGCTCACGGGAAGTGGCCTACTGTTTGTCCTGAGCGCCAATAACGCAGCTCCCAATTCGGTCACAGAGGTGGTCCAAATCGCCTCAATACCGCCGCCAACCGAACCCGCCGACGAAACAACCGCGGTCGTGGCCACGCCATCGCCGAACAAGCCTGATGCCGAACCCCCGCATCGCGGATCTGCACCTACCGCTGCCATGGCAGAGACGGTGCCGAACCCCATTCGTGTCGATGCGCCTGTTGTCGAACCCGCACCGACACCAGTGCCCGAGGCCCTCCAGCCTCCACAGTCTATGGCCATCGCACCCTCCGCTGAGCCAGAGGCTCCACCCACCAAAGCGCGTGCTGAAGGGTCCATGGTCGTGTTCAACAGCGATGGCGAAGTAGAGATCCGCGTGGATGGAATTCTAAGGGGCGTCACCCCATTGACGGTTCGTCTGCCCCTTGGTGCACACCAGTTCGAGGCCATGGTCGCCGCCCATCCCGAAACCGCGACCGGTGGTGCCCTCGATATCTTGGCGGGCGAGGTCTACAATTTAAATCTGAAGTTCGCGAGCGAGTAGGGTCCAAGCGACACTCACCCGTTCGGACACCCGGTGTTGCTGTGGTGCGTCGAAGGTGTTGGCTGTTCGCGGTCACGGCCGCGCGCTGTGCCCCCGTGCTCCGCAAACACCTTGCCGGCCGCCCCGAAATGCACATTTCGGCTCAGATTCCAGTCATGAAATCGCCCGAATTTCAGGCAGCCAAACGGTCGTCGTGATGAAGACCACCGAGGGCCCGGTCTGGATGGACGGGCTCACCCACAAGACGCCCACCCTCCGCAAGCACGAGCGGAACTCGCGGTTCGTCCAACTCGGTGGGAATCGCTCCGATGCCTTGATGCGGACGGGCCATATGATAGAATCTACGGAATTCCACCAAAGTTCGCCGAAGATGGGCCTTTGACACAACCACAAAGTGGTTCAAAGCCTCGCGTTTCAGCGTCTCAATCAAACGCTCACAGATCGCATTGCAATCCGGCGCTCGAACCGGCCTGGGGATTCCTCGAATCCGCATCACCTGCCAAAGCCAACCATCTAGCGCGCACCGGAACTGCTGGTCGCGCCCGTACGGACCGAGGATGCTATCGTTGTCGTGGATGATGTACTTCGGACCCTTCCAAGGGCAAGCATCCTGGATTGGCTGCTTCACTTAGTCCAACGTCGAATTTCGGGTCATTCCAACCGGAACCAAACGGTGTGTTCTATGGTCGATAATCACCAACACGAAGCAAATCGAAAAGTCCCACATCACCTGGGGAGTCCGATCCAACGCATAGATCTCCGACGCATGGTTCCGCAAGAACGAACGCCATGTGCTGCTCGGCGACCGCCCGTCCGTAATCATGTACGTCCGGATTGTGCTGGCCGAGTGCTCGATGATTAGCTTCAACTTCATCTCCTGGGCGATGCGGTCCTCACCTCACAATGGATTCTCCCGCGAGGTGCGCTGAATAAACGCAATGTGCTTCGCTGGAGTTCGAGGGCGACCGGGCATCTCACAGGAACGCCACCGCCAAAACCACCGATAACCCGGACGATGCCAACGAACGACCGCCTCGGGCGAGACGATGACAAGCGCGTTTCTCCACTTCGGCCACCGGCGGAAAAGCCAAATCCAGAACCGACGGTCTTTTCGACGGAAACGGAGCCGAACCCCTTGTCGCCGGAGAATATCCCGCTGATGTCGCAGGGCTGCGATTTCCAGCAGCAGGTGGCTTCGATTGGCGACCGTGAGCCGCAGTGAGACCAAGAAGGTGAACAGATCCGTGAGCATTTCGGCGTCTTACTCGCCGGGAAGGTCAGCGCACACGATCACCTTAGAAACCCTTGGATGAGATAAAGACGGAGCACGGGGCACGACCGGCTCGAGGTGTAAGAAGCCGCGTCGCGCGTCGGCGCAAAAGTGGTGTTCCACCAAGTAAAGATGTAACTTCGTCGCCCAATCCAATCCTTGCGGAGCGAAACAAGCACATCGAGCACCCGCAACCAGATGTTCGAACTCGGCAAACCCGAGTCGGTTGCCGTACGAAAATGAGCCCCAAGCCTGGGAGCTGCTGGTTCACGATTCCGTCGTGCACCAACGCCTCTTATCCTCTCAGAGGCTCATAAACTCCACTGACACACGACCACCATTGTCTGCAGCCCTCCCGCTTTGCGGGCAATGCGATAGCTGACATCAGGGTGTAGCTCTCACTTGTCGGGTTTTCCAAAACGGAGTGTGCGGTCGGTTTTTATCCGTTCTGTGGTACGATTGCGTTTCGGTCGCCAAGGAAGAGGGTGATGACATTCTCGCTCGACTTGCTGCTGTACGCAGTGGTCGCACCCATCCTGTGGCTGACCGACCCCACGAAACCGCTGTCGTTTGGTTTCTGGATCTCTACCGCTGTCCTCGCCGTGTTCGTGACTTGGCGTCAACTAGGTACTGCGAATCCCAGGGTTCTTCTCGACCGACTGCTACCCGATGGCCTGATTTCCCATCGCTCGGCGCGGGCCGACTACTTGGTGATTTTCGTCAACCACGCGATGGGCATCTTGTTGTTCATGCAGATCGTGTTCACTGCTCCACAGGTCGCCGATTGGATGAATGGGCAGCTCCAACTGCTATTTGGGGTCGAAAACCTGGGGTATACCACTGGTTTTTGGGGTAGCGTGGTGTGGACCTTGGTCATCGTTCTCGCGTTCGACGCCGCGCACTTTCTCGGGCATTACGCCATGCATGCGATTCCCACACTGTGGGCCTTTCATCGCGTACATCATTCGGCAGAGGTTTTGCTTCCCACAACGCTACTGCGCGAACATCCGGTCAACTGGTGGGTTCGCACAGTCGTGATGAGTTTTTTCGGCGGGCTTTTCCTCGGAGTCATCGGGTTTGTGTTCGCCGAACGGCCCACAGAAATCGCCTTTTTGGGCTTTAACGCCATCGTATTCTTCGTGTTGATTTCGGGGTTCCACTTGCGTCACACCGATGTGTGGCTGATGTATCCCGGACCCTTGAAGTACATCTTCAGCAGTCCTGCGCTGCACCAGATCCATCACAGCACTGACCCGCGCCATCACAACACCAATATCGGTCGTTATTTTGTGTTCTGGGACATGATTGCTGGCACGTTCTATTTGCCAGAAGAGCGGGAAGAACTCACCTTCGGAATCGTGGAACCAGAACGAATAGATTTCGACTACCATTCGGTCTGGGCGATTTACATCGAGCCGTTTTACAGGGCCTTTGAATTGCTTGGGCTGCGGGCATCACCGGAGGTCCTTGAGCAGAAGGAGCCTCCTTCTTGACGGGTGCGGTGCTCGGAGCCATCAGCGTGTTGGGACACTCCTGGGACAGCGCCGAGAACTTAGGGTCATGTGCGCTGTGGGGGCGGCGTCGGACCCACTCTCAGTGCCCTGAATTGTCTTGGGGGTGGCAGTCGCTGCCGCAGGAAGGCGCGCGCCGAAATGGCCAACCACTCTTCACGATCGGATGGACATCTCAATCGCCCATAATCTTTGGGCGCTCGAACCGGCGGCGGGATGCCTCGAATCCTCATCACCTTTAAACGCCAACCATCCAACGCACATCGGAACTTCTGACCGCGCCCATACCGACCGAAGATCCCGTCGTTGTCGTGGATGATGAACTTCGGACCCTCCCACGGACAAGCATCCCGAATCTGTTCCTTCACCCAGTCCAACGTCGGGTTCCGGGTCATTCCAATGTGAACCAAACGGCGCGTTCGATGGTCAATAATCACCAACACGTAGCAGAATTCGTGGACGACCAGGCTTCCCACGGGAACGCCAACGCCAAGACAACCGATAGCCCCGACGATGCCAACGAACGACCGTGGCAGGCTGGACGATGATAAGCGCGCTCCTCCAGATCTGCGGTGGGCGTCGGTTTGGCCGTTTTGTACAGCTAGATGGTGACGCCACAATACGAAGCGACCACGCGCCTCTATTTGAGTCCTGTCGCCGGTCAAGAGATGAAGCTTGACAAGGTAGTCGACAATGAAAACGATCAGCTCCGTAATCGGCATGTTTACCAGCAAACTCAGCTTCGGGTACTTCAAAGCCGCACATTGCTCGAGACGGTGATGAGCGCATTTAATGATCTCGGACAAGACCAACTCGTGCCAGACACGGATGGGGTGAAGGAGCTGCGAGAGATGATGTCCGCGACCCCCCAACAGGGAACCGAGCTATTGGCGATCTCGGTGCGTTCTTCTGATCCCAGCACCTCCTCGATATTGGCGAATCTAATTGCGGAAGTGTACAAGGCTCATACCCTTGACGCCCATCGAGGTAGCGCACGTGGCGCACAACTTTGGATCGAGGAACAACTTGACCAATGGCATTTGCGTATCGCAGAAGCCAACGATGCGCAGCTTGACTTCCAGCGTAAGGAGGGCGTTTATAGTCCTGAATCGAGGACGACTGTCTTGAGCGCTCGGTCGGAGGCATTGAAGATGGCGTTCGGTGCGGCAAATACCGAGCGGGGTTTATTGGCCACGATGCCACGCATGGGTCCTCCGCCTGTTTTCGCTTTGGGATAAGCTTTAATACTTTTAATCCTCCTTGCTTGGCTTCGGGGTCTGGTCGAGCTGGCCCGAGAGGGGCAGGCGGGAGACTCGGTGCACGACGTTTGCCCGTCGAGCTGCTCGAGGTCGAGGGCGAGGCGGGGAGCGTACAGGCCGACGCGACGCTGCTTGCCCGGGCGCTGTCCGGGTTGGTCGAGAAGGCTGCACAGTATGGCGGCGGCTGCGTTCGTCTACTGGTGACCGCCGAACCTCAGTCGGTGCGGTTCTCGGTAGAGGATGGTGGACGGGGCCTCGAAGGCGAGGAGGAGCAGATATTCGAGCCGTTCTGGCGCTGGGGCCGTCGTCTGGATGAAGCTTCCGCGGTAGCTGGACTCGGGACGCTGCCGAAGCCCCGCGCAATCGCGGTTCCCAAACGTCAGTGGTTCGGCTTTGGGAGCCGGGGCTACTCCCGGGGTGTGCCCAATACGCCGCACTTCCGCAGGGTGTATGGCGCGCCTATAGACATACGGATGCGCGGCTCCTTGGGATTTGCCTCTTCGCGGTCGAATGGAGAAACACGCACCCAAGCGTGTCACTGGTTCTTTTATGGGGCCGCGTTGCTCGGGTCTTCGTAGCCCATGAGCGCCATCTCGGGTTCGCCGGTTTCCCAGAAACGTTGGACTGAATCGCCGAAGCTCTTGCCTGGCGGCCCGCGGTAAAGGTCCTTGGTGAACGCGAGGGTGTGGTACGGCTTGGCGACCGAGAACACGCTGGGCAGAGCGCTCAGCTCGGTGTGGGTGATTGACGTCCAGAGCGCCACAAAATCGGCGTCGCCCGCCTTGTGTTTGGGGAATGCAGCATGGTCTTCGGAGCTCATTTGGACGAGTGTTGGGATCTTGGAACGATTGACCCAGGGCCAGACAATAGAGCTGTAGCCGCAGTCGTTCGGGTTTTCTCCCGTCAAGGTCATGTGTGCGGCGCAGGCCTTGTGGAACGGTCCCCACTTGTCGCCTGGCCAGACCGATTTGTATGCCTCTGGGGGTCTGATTCGCCACGCGCCGTCATGGATTGCCTTCACACGGCCTCCCTCAACGCCGTTGGGCAATGCCGCGCCGAAGGCGTCGAGGTTTCCGACCAGTCCGATTCCGCCAGCCGATGCGCCAACGACCAGCACGTGGGTCTGTGGATCGGAGTCGTCGAGGCCCAGCGTCTTGAGACTCCCAAGCATCGCGTCAATGTTGTTCCTACCGGCGAAATACCAGCCTCTCTCGGGGTCGCCGGTCGTGGCCTGGCGCTCGGTGTCCTCGCCGAGCCAGAAGTCAGAGGAGCAGTAGTGGGCCACGACGAAGTTGGCGTCGTGAAACAACGGGTTGTCGGCCTCAGTCCGTCCGTGTAGCCCAGTCGCCTGCGGCGGGGGCTTGGAGCCGTCTGCCGTGGGCGGGGGGGTGGTGTAGTGGGCCGCGCGGGCGCTGCAGCGCGTGGCCCCATCATCACAGAAATAACCGCCTCCTAGACGGACCACCCAGGCCTTGCTCTGGGTTCTTCGCAGCGTATAGCCAAACGGGGTTCCGTCGTTGCACCGGGCGTTTGCCCACTTGGGGTCGCGCTCTGCGGGCTTTACCATCTGAACGGAAAGGGGAGCTGGGCGCTGTGCCTGAACGACAGGGGACGGGTCGGGCGCCGGGGCGCCGTTGTCGGATTGAGGTGAGAAACAGGCCGTGAGGGCGAATAGCAGCATGGGCCTCACTAACCTATCCTTAGGGGGACACGGCGGCGCTCTGGCGAGAACCCGACCGTTGGCTCTCCCGTGCAACTGGGGATTGTGTCCCTCAACGCCTCTTTCACGCTGGCACCAGCGCGGCACGTGTCTCCCAACAGGCGCTGGACACCATCGGTCAACCCAGCTTGGACCTGGAGATGGACCAATGCTTCTTGTCCTCGGTCAAGTACACCGGAGACTCGGCACCCGGTGGGCACCTGCAGGTCAAAACTGAACCACCACTTGCTCTACTCTCGACGTGAACGAAACAGGAAACATGTGATATCGCTTAAAAATCCCTCGATGGGCTGTCTGGGTTCAGTGCGTGCTGCGCCGCTTCTGGGCTTGTTGACGCTGGCATTGGCGGGTTGCGCTGAGAGTGGCGAGACCTATGCGGTTCGCCATCGGGCGAATGTCGAATGCGTAGAAACCACAGTTGACATGCGTGGGGATTTGTAAGGGCTCTACCAACGTGTGGAGGCGCTCGCGGTCGATGACGCACGCCTGCTGCCGCTCGTGCAGTATACTACTCAGACTGTGCTTTTTCGCAATCCGAGCCCTTGCTTTGGTCACCCCTCACTTGTGCCCGATGTGCCGCAAGGATTCCGCTTGGAACGGCGTTGGTGCATCGCTCGGTTGGGCCCGCGCGGGTTGAAAACACCTTTCATCGGTCCACAAGAACATTCGGGAGGGGGCTGAAGGCGCGAACGGAGGAGGGTCAGCTCGTCGAGTTGTTGGCCGGTTGCCGAATCCTGAACCGGATGTTTGAATGATAGGGCGTTGGCTGGGCTGGTGTTTCGACGGGATGGCCTGGTCTGGTCTGCCCGCCGTATTCGTCAGCTGGGAATGTTTGGATCATCCAGATTTGCGGCATCAAACTCCAGCACGGTGGTGCAGGGGAACGAGATGATGTTCGTGTTGAGCAGGACGAAGTCGCACTCCGGGCCAGCACAATCGATGGTCATCTGTAGGGACAGGTCCGCCGCCCAGGGCATACCGAAGTCCCAGGCAACTGCGGGGCCTGCAACCGCATTTCGCTCCCCGAACATGCCAGAGGCGGTGACCGAGTAACTCAGCACCAAATCCGGATCGGGAAACGGCGGAAGGTATGGAGGAAGGAATCTGTTGATTTCGTCGTGGAAGCCCACGAAGTCGTAGTCCCGCAGAATTGAAGTGCAACTGAAGTCACCCTCGAGTTCATAGGAGCATATCGACGGACTTAGGGAGTGTGCGTAAACCGGACTGTTGGCAAAGTCGCCAGCTCCGCCCAGGGCGAGCTCGGTGGGTGAGATCAGAAAGGTCTGGTCTCGCACAGACGATTCGGAAATGGTGAACCCCTCTCCGAGGTAGCGCATGATCATGTTGTGGCCAATCTCGACGTCGCAGTCATCTACGACGAAATTTCGGTCGGTGGTCTCCCAAAAGTAGCCATTCCCTGGGCCATTGTTCACGAAATCTTCGTCCAATGGGTTGGACGTGGTTGTCGTGGTCGTGGTGGTCGTGCTTCCGTTGGTGGTGGTCGAGTCCGTGAGGTTGGTGTCGCTCGAAGTGGTTGGATTCGAGTGGGTGCCGGCGTCGACCTGCAAGCAATTGCCGTCATTGTCGGCGAGGAACCCGTCGGGGCACTCCTCGTTGGCACCACACGCCACGAGCATTGCGCTCGCGGCCAGAAAGAACATGTGTTTGGAGGGCTGCATGGCTTGTTCCTCGACAGCCCGCTCGGGCCGTCATCACAGGGTGTAGACGTCTGAATCGGTCGAGGCATCCTGTTTGAAGGCTGCAACTCCGACGCTCCTATGAACATGGGCTGCGCCGGTGGATTTGCCATCTCTCATCGATCTCACGTCGCCCCACATCGCGAACCACGCAAATCGCAATGAGATGTTTTTCAACCAGCGTATCGAGGAGGCACAGGCCGAGTGAGCGGCCTGGCGTCAGACGTCGCTTGGGCTGAATTGGCGCTGACCAAAACGGCTTGGCAAACCCGTTGGATTATGCGCACTTCGGGGCGTTGTGGCATGGCTGGGTTCCAACCCAGATCTCCCCTTCTCCAGTTCGCATCAGACTCGAATGGCCACCGATTCGAGTGTTCCGAACTCCGTCATCCGGTTGAGCACGTTGACCGCGATCATCGACGACAGCCGTGGACTTAGGCGCCCGCTGGTAACGCGTCTCGCCGCGGTCCCAAACACGCGCCAGAGCAAGTCTGCCTGCATCAAGCTGATCACCGAAGGAGAGCCGAGGTGTCTTCCTCCGACCAGCCTTGGTCCCTGGTCGTGGAACGAAGCGCTCTACGCCACTTCCCTCGGGGCGGGGCCGGGCGGAGCGCAAGCACCACCTCGGGCGGACACCCCGTATCGACCGCCTGAACAAGGAGAAAATAGGCGGCGTGGAGCCCCCCTTCGGCAAGGACCTGCAAGGTGTCGAAGTCCCGGCGTTGGATAGCAGGACCGACGAGCTTTTGCGTTCGAGGAGAGGCGCCGATGTGGGGGAGGGCTCGACGGCCCGTGTCGGGTGACGCCCCTTCTCCGATGACCTGGACCAGAGCGTCGAACACCGCCAGAGGGTTATCCGGAGCCTCGAGTTGCGCGAGGATCTCCGATCGGTCGAGCCGTACTGCTGCGGCAAAGAGTGCTGTGCGAGCCTCCTTCGACAGGACCAGTGTGCCCGCCGACTCGGGAGACAGGTGCTGGGCGAGGGGTTGGGGGTACCGGACGACCACCCAGCTCGCGTCGTCGACCCGCAGGAGAACGGCCGCGACATCTGCCGGTCTGCCGTTTGCGAGGGCGCTCTCCATGGGGGCCTCCAGCCAGCGCCCCTCGAGCGTGCGGGTCGTCCGTGCGAGCACCAGCGCCAGACCCGCGCTCTCGCCCGTCTCGAGCATCTTTCGTACGAGCCGGTCCAATGATGTATCTAGGGACTCCTCGTCCACCTCCGCGAGCAACTGGGGATGACCGACGAGCGCCAGTAGGGACTCCCTGTCGCACTTTCCCAGGTTCATGCCTTCCAACAGGCCGCCCTGGTCATACTCGGTGAGGGGAAGCACGAAGCCGCACATCGGCGCGCGCGTAGTCCGAAAGAAGGCCGCCAGCTCGGGGTCGGCCATCATCGCGATTGCGCAGGCCGTCGGTTTGGACCTCGGTTTCTGTGCAATCGAGAGCGTGGCCCCCACGTCGAGTAGGCGTTGGCAGACCACCTTCCTAGTCGCCCGCTGAGCCACGCGGCCCAACCTCGGTGAAGCTAAGCGCAATGGGCGCGCCACTTCGCTCACGTTGCAACGGTCGGCGCTCCTCGGACAGGAACGCGTCTCCGGAGAAGCGCCCTTCGCAAATCTCACCGCCAGCGCAGGACACTTCGAAGCGGAATGTCAGGTCGCAATCGGTGTTCGGCCTGCAGTCGCGCCAAGCGTCGAGCAGGTTCACGTTGTCGCCCCAGGAGTCATTCACGTCGCGGGGCTCGTCGAGGACCACGCCATCGACCACCTCTCCGACAAAAATAACCACCTCGTCGTCCATGCCCACGCGGAGGGCGTTGCCGTACAGGTCTCTGGGCCACGCTTCTGGCGGGGTGACCACCCGAGCGTCCACCAAGGCGAAACCCTCAATGTCGAGCGCCAGCTCAGCGTCGGCGTATCCGTACCAGCTCTCGTTGCAGCCGGTCGATAAAAGTCCGGTCAGAAGCGCGGTGGAAAATAGTCTCATGGCGTGTCCTCTCGTGGTTACACCTCAGCTAGAGCAGACTTCATGCCAAAACAGGCCAGTAGCCAATTTACCAGGATCAAAAATCATAATAGCGTCATCGCAAGATCTAGTTCGGGTGGACGCTCGATCAAACCGCGGCGGCACTGCCACGATGCTCCCTGCTCGGGGGCGGCGACCAACCACACGGTCCACGCTGGGCTCACGATCTCCGCGGGGGTCGACGCCGGAACGCGCCAAACAGCAAGAGCCACGTCCAACCGCCCACCGCACCCACTGTGCTGTTGCAGGCACACGCACTCGCCGACGTCGGTCTAGGCTGATGGGTATCACTAAACGTCTGAAAAGTGTCGGTTGTTTCCGTTGTTTCAGGTGTCTCCGGGTCAGGAACTTCGGTGAAAATGGTCAGGAACTGGTCGCCAAATGCGTACAGCGGATCGACATCGGGGTCGTAGCCAGGGGGCCCCAAATTGGTCAGGGCGATCACCACCCGATCGAGACCGTCGACCGGCAGAGACACTTGGGGATCCAAGCCATAAGCGGTTTCCTCACCTAGCTGGCCGTCGACTGACCACCACAAGACGAGCAGCGCCGATTCGAGTTCCGAGTCGGAGCGCACCTGCACCACTAGCGAGGCGGTGGGGTCGGCGGTGGCCAGGCCGGTCACCGACAGAAAACTCTGTCCGGTGCTCTGCGGCTGTGGATTAGGCGCATGCTCAAGCGGTAAGTCGTTGAACGTGGCGTTGTCGGTCGGAACCTTGAATGCATCAGGCCAGAACTCCGCCGCCAGGAGTCCGCGCGAATCCCAGTCATCGCCCACCAGCCACCGCGTGCGCGCCAACTCGTTGAGCGCGTCTCCCAGGGGTTTTTCGGCCACGCTCGCAAACGCTTCGAGGACGTCGGGCTCGAGACCCGCACCTTCGTCGGCCACCGCTCGCCACAGGGACGGTCCCGCCGCCCCATCCGACGCACCCAGGACCTGGTCGAGGTGCATCACCCACAGCACCGAACCGTACTCGTAGCTCCAGCCCAGACCGTAGGCCTGACTAGCGTAATACCCATCCGCGGTGAGCGCAGGCAACCAGGGCGCCTCTTGGTAGCTGGCGATATTCCAGTCCCAATAAGATTCTTCTCCAGGCCCAAGGGTCCATTCTTGCGAGGCCGTAGCCACTGCCTCCCAGATTGGATACGTGGATTCTTCGAAGTCGGTGGCGAACTGTAACGTGTGCTGGAACTCGTGAGGAACGAGACTCGCAAGGCCCATAATCGGGTAGTCCCAGTGGATGACGATGAACGATGTGGTGCTGTTCATACCGTCGCCGACCATGTGGTCCACCCGATCATCTCCGTAGGTCACGCCACCGCCATTCCAGGTAGGTGCCAGGTAAAAGTCCAGCTCGGGCCCGTCGGCGTCGTCCGGTAACAGCGGCGGCACAAAACCCATCTGATCGACCTGTACCGCCCATGAGAGCTCTGCATAGTCCAGGATTATTGCGGCTTTCACCTCGTCTTGATCGCGAAGCCAGTGCACGCGAACCGGGTAGGTGTCTGACGCGATGGAACCCAGACCGGAGGGCCGATCGATGGGATCCGGAGGAAGGCAGGCGCCACCTGTCGCCATCGCGGGCGTAGCGAGCCAAATTTGTAGGAACACCAGTACCATGACGATAAGAAGCATTAGCGCACCTCCCGCGCCAGTGTACAGGCTTTGGGTCGTTTCGGGCGGGCGTTCGGTGCTTGGGCGCCTGCGGAGCCAAGGCGGGTCGCCTGGCCAGCCTCCCGAAAGCAAAGCTTGCTCCGTCGTGTGATGAGGTGGGCTCGTGGCGTACTCAGACGCAAACGCAGACCGGCGCACCAACCCAGCGGCTCAGGCGGACGCGAGTTGGGGCAATGGTGGCGCTCGGGCGTGCTCTGCGAAATCCTCATCCGCGGCGTTCGCCGGTACACCACTCCCGTCATCCCGCGGATCCAAGACACAGCTCGCCACCCCAAAACCCGCCTTCGGCGCGAAATTCGGTGATGAAACCACCTGAAATTCAGGCAGCCAAGCGGTCGGCAGGCCGCGCCCAAATGGACCGAAGATGCCATCGTTGTCGTGGAGGATGAACCTCGGACCCTTCCACGGGCAAGCGTCGCGGACCTGCTGCTGCACCCAGTCCAACGCGTAGATCTCAGATACAGGGTTCCGAAGGAATGAACGCCACGTGCTGCGGGGCGACCGCCCTGACGATGCCAGCCAACGGCCGTGCCCGGCTGGACGATGACAAGCGCGCTTCTCCACTTCGGCCCACGAGGGGAGAGCCCAATCTAGAATCGCCGGTCTTCACGGCGGAAGCATGGCCGGCCCCCTTGCTTCGGTTGACAACCGTGAGCCGCAGCGAGGACAAGAATGTGAGCATTTCGCCGGCTCACTCGCCGCGAAAGTCAGCGCACACGATCAGCTTAGAAACTCGTGGATGAAATAGTGACAGAGCGCGGGTATAAACGGACGCATGAAACGTCCCGACATCTGTATCCTCTCCCATCCCGAGATCGCCCATGTGCTGACCATGGAGCGCGCAATCGCAGCGGTCGAGAAGGTCATGACGGCCCACGGCCGTAACCGCGTGATCGATCCCAACCTCCTCCATGCCGATGTGCCCCAAGGCGAGTTTCACATCAAGACGGGCGGTGTCCTCCATGGCACCGACGGCGGCGTCTTTGGCCTGAAGGCCAACGGCGGCTTCTTTGGCAACCACACCCTGGGACTCCCCAATATCGTCGGTGTCATCTACCTGGCCGATGCCCAGACTGGCTGCCCCCTCGCCATCCTCGACTCGGTGGAAATCAGCCGGGTCCGGACTGGTGCCGCAACCGCCGTGGCTGCCCGTCGACTGGCGCGCCCGGAGAGCAGCGTGCTCACGGTGGTTGGGACCGGGACACAGGCGCGCACCCAGATCGAGGCCCTCTGTCACATCCTGCCCATCAAGCGGGTGCGCCTTGTCGGACGGGATCGGGTCCGAACGACCACACGTGCCGCAGAATTCGAGGCCATCCTGCAGGTGGCCGTCGAGCCGTCTACGGACATCGAGCAGGCCCTCAAGGGCGCCGATGTGCTCGTCACCTGCACCCCTGCACGCGCCCCCATCGTCCCCCTCCGCACACCTCCTCCCGGGCTCTTTATTGCCGCGGTCGGTGCCGACAGCCCGGGCAAGCAAGAGCTGACGGCGGCATTAACCGCGCGCTGTACCGTGGTGGCCGATGTCCTCCATCAGTGCATCCATGTCGGAGAGCTTCAGCACGCCATCCAGGCCGGCCTCCTGACGCCAGACCAGGTCCATGCAGAGCTGGGAGCGGTGCTGTGTGGCCTCCGTCCGGGACGCACCAGCGCCGAGGAGGTCACCCTCTACGACTCCACCGGCACCGCCCTTCAGGATGTCGCCGTGGGGTTTGAGGTGCTTGAAGCCGCACAGGCTTGCGGTTTGGGGCAGTCCATCTCCCTGGGCGGCTAGCCCCCAGGCGACACACGGGGAGCCAGCCTCCCGATGGAAGACGTTGGGTCAATCATGTTGCGCGCTCTCTGCAGTCGGCGCACCTTACCGCCCGTCCGAGTTCCAAAGGGCTGCACTCCAGCTACAGCAGTGATTCCAAGAGCACCGGGTCATCGGTGTAGATCCCATCTACGCCCATCTCCATCAGAGCGGTCATGTCGTCGGTGTTGTTGATGGTCCACACCCACACCCGAATACCTGCGGCGTGGGCCCGATCCAGCATGGCTTGGTCGAGCGGGGTGCCCGCGAAGTCCATGGGCGCGTGCAGGTGTTGGCCTGGGGCGACGTAATCCTCGTCTGCGTCCATGAACGCCAGGCCCTCGAGAATGGTGAGCGCAGTCAGCGCCGTGGGCTGCCGCTCCCGAAGCTCGATTATGGGCGGGTCGAAGAAGCTCATCAGCGTGGTGTGGCCCCAAGCGTTGTGCGCGTCGAGGAGATTGGCCACCTGGGGGACAATGCTCGGGTCAGTCTGTTTGAACTCGATCGACACCGGAACACCAGGATGTTCGGTTAGTAACTCCTCTAGGGTGGGAATCTGCAGTCCCGTGCCGCGGTGTGGATAGTCGGTGCCGTCGTCGGAGAACCAGTAGCCGGCGTCTAGGGCGCGCAGCTCGTCAAAGGTCCGGTCCTTGAGGTCGCCCTCTCCGTCGGTGGTGCGCGCTAAGTCGACGTCGTGCATGCACATAACGATGCCATCGGAGGACGCGTGGGCATCACACTCCAGTACGTCAGCGCCCACGCTTATGGCGTTGTTGTAGGCGAGCATCGTGTGTTCCGGCCAAAGGGCGCGCCCGCCACGGTGGGCAACACTGAAGAAGCTCTCCTGGAGCAGCGCATGGTCACCCCACACATCGTCGATCCGTCCGGTGTCCACTGCGGCCACCTCTTGAGGACTGCAAGCGAGTAGCAGAACGGTCCAGATAGGCATGGTGATTCTCCCAGACGAAGCTTATCCCACATCCCTCACACGGGGTAAACTTTGCGCCGCTCCGTGTTCCGGGCGCCTCCGCAGCGCTTCTCTTTACACCTCCCCAGAAAGATCTCACCGATACAGGTGGGTGATTGACCTTGCCCCGCTGAGCCGGACAGTCTGCGAAGCATCGGCAGGAGGCCAAATGGTCAGAAGGAATTTCTCAAAAGCGTTCAAGACAGAGGCCCTAGCACTCGTTCTCGAACGTGGATGATCAGCGTCTCGGGTGAGTCGAGACCTTGGGGTCGGTCAGCCGACCATCTCACGCTGGGTGAAGGCCGCGGAGGATGCGGCAGCTCCTGGAGCACTTTCCAGTGCCGAGCGAGACGAGCTGAAGCGGCTGCGAGAAGAGACGAAGATTCTGCGAATAGAGAGGGAAACCCAAAAAAACCGGCCTTCTTCGCGAAGGGGATGTAGTGGCCCGGTACCCGTTCATCGCCGCGGACAGGGCCCTGGCAGTCTGGCCGGTTCGGGTCATCTGTCGCGTGTTGAGTGTGTCGAAGTTGGCCTTCTACCATGGGTTGGAGCGTCCCACCCGCGGCGGACCAAATGATCGACTAATGCGAGTCGACATCCGAGCCATCCACCGTCGGAGCTCCAAGACGAGGGGTTTCGGGTGTCGAGGAACCGCGTCGTGCGGCTGATGCAAGAAGAAGGCATCGCGGGCCTGCCTGCCAAAAAGTAGTTTCGCGGCGGAACGACGGACTTAGACCATGTGGCCCCTATCGCATACAACGTGTGCAAGCGCAACTTTACCGCCGAGCGTCCGTAAGAAGCCTCCAGGGATGGTTCACCACTCGGACCGAGGCGCCCAATACGCCAGCGCCAATTACCGTGCTGACTTGGACCGCATCGACGCGGTTCCATCGATGAGTCGGAAGGGCAACTGCTGGGACAACGCAGTTTTTGAAGCCCGCTGGGCTGAAGCCCAGCGGTGAGCAGCAGCATGACGAACCACACGCAAACAACGATTCAAGACGGTAGTGGTCATGCCCATCAGCATCACCATCGCCACTCTGCTCCAGGAGACATGCTGTCTTGCGGGGCCATCTCAGCTGCGCTGTCCGTCAAAACGGGGCAAGGTCAGTCAGGTCTCTGCGGCGGATCTCCACAGCGTGTCGAATGCGTTTGTGCCGTGTGTGCCAGCCCCCAAAAGGGGATGGGTAAGTCCGACGTCGGTAAACATCTGAGTAGAGGAGCCGGCGTGCCCGCGACGACAAAGGGCCCGGTACCTCGACAGCGCGTCTGGGAAGGCAGCGAGCTCCAGGGCTCCCAAAACGCCAATCAGGTGCGCGAGATTGGAACGCGGCGCGGTGAGCAACTGGGTGTGTCGTTGCCACCCCTTGCCGCTCACTAAGTGGGGAATATTACCCGCCTGGCGCCATGGCATAAAGGCCGCCTCCACGTCTCGCCAACATCCGTCGAAGTCTGCGGCCGACCACTCAGGATGCTGATGAATTACCCCCTCGAAGGCCGCAAGGGCAGCCGTTTCAACCACGTTCGACAATAGGTCGGCGAGCATGGCGCGGCGCACAGTCGCCGCAGCGGTGCCCACCCACGCGTCAAGATGGGGAAGGACCAACAGCTGGAGGCCATAGCCGTGGACCTCGCTGACGTCATCCGGTGCCCACAACCCGTCTAGGAGCGGCGGCTTGGGCGCGCGCCACCAGCCGTGAACTTCGCACCACTGCAGGACGTGCCCCATCTGGTGCGCCAGCATCGCGATGTCACTGCGTCCGCCACCCAAGCTACCAAACAGAAAGGGCTCTTTGTGCCCAAAGAGGGTGTTGCAGCCGCGACAGATCATCTTGTGTGGTCGGTCCTCCAGATCCACTACCTCAAGCTGTCGAAGTGCATCGAGTCCCTGAGCAATCTCGGGGTCGAGGGCGTGAAAAGCCGCGAGAGCAAGGTCGAGTGCCGCGTCGGTCTGGGTGGGGAGGTTCAAGGGTGCCGCCACAGACCAGGTGTGTTCGTTCCAGGGTTGGATCGCCGCGACGTCCAGGTTCTGAGCCTGCTCGGCACGCAGAGCGGTCAGCCGCGAGGCCAACTGTTCACGAATGACGTCCAGTAAGGCCATGTGATCGGGACTTGCGTGTTGCCAACGTCCGGAACTCACCGAACGGACAAGCTGGTCACGTAGGGGAGCGCTTTGCTTCGACACCCATGCCCACATCTGCCTGCAGGCATCGGCCCGCTCAGGTTCAGTAGGGGCGTATTCGGAGCGGGCAGCCAATATTGCCCATGAATGTGCAGGGGCCTGTCCAAAGGGTGGTTGGGCGAATGCCGTCAGGCATGCGTCTACGTGCGCCCCATCTTCGACAGCACCGAATTCCGAAAAAGTGGAACCCCGCTGGCGCCAGCGGTCCATCACGGGTGTGCCGAGTGCGACCTCCGCCTGATGCTGGAGGGGGCTATTGAGTACCGCATTGGTGAATTGACGCTCCAGGGCTTCGAGGCTCGGGGACAGGGCACCCAACTCGTTCTTCAAGGCGAGTTGTTCCGCGTCTTTCGTGTCCATGGCCCGCCGCACCAACGGGAGCTTCTGGCATCGGTAAAGCATCCAGCGGAGCTGATCCCAGCGCCCAACCGCCGCGACTACGGCCGTCCCGTCCACGGCATTCTCGACCTCTCGGACCAGATCGGCAACACGTACTCGCACCTCAGCGAGGTCTGGAGTTGCCACTTTGAAATCTGCAAACGTATGCGCCATCCATGCTCCAACTGGTCGGACCCGGTGAGTATACCGATGGCGTACCGGTCCATGGGGTATGGTCAGCCATGCACGACCCCCTTGAACCTCCCCGCCTACTGGATGTACCGGCGACCGAACTGCCATTAGCGTGTGACTGGTTGGGTCAGCTCCACCGCCAGGAGATCGACGGAATCGTGGTTCGGGGTCTGTTCAAGCCCTCTGTCGGCGCCACGATGAGCACCCGGCTGCACCAGTTGATGGATTCCGAAACCGACGACGGGCCACTGTTGCGCATGACCGGAAACAACAAGCGGAACGCGGTGAACGTGCTCGGTCACCCAGCGCTGCCGACATCCCGCCACCCCACAGGACCGCCGGTCGAATGGTACTTGGACCACTCCGCCGAAGTGAGCGTCTTCTACGAAGACTTATTCGACGACCATTATGAATTTCCACACGTCATCGAGCAGCTGTTTCGCCGACTGGCCGCCGGTCGACCGCTTCAGCTCATCCATGCCTCCGACGGACGGCCTTTCGGACGGTACTCGGCCCGCGGGTTCGCAGAGCAGCAAGGGTTTGTTCCCCACGCCGAGGGTATGCATGTGGGCGGCCCAGTGGTGGAATCGATGTCTGACGACATTGATCTCGACACCTTGTTCAGCATGTTCGCGGTGGTATCTGCGCCCGATGCCGGTGGCGAACTGGTCGTCTACCGCGGTGCTTGGCAAGGCCTGCGGGGCCGAAGCGACCAACTGCCACAAGATCTGCACAACTATCCGCACGTCGTGCTCCCCTTGCAGCCAGGGGACTTCATTGTGTTTGCGGCCGGTCGGCTCGTTCACGAAGTCCGTCCAGTGGTGGGCGAACGGATGCGGTGGACGGTCGGGGCCTTCGGAGCGTTCTCGAAGAGCGAGGACCACGCCGTTTACTGGGCGTAAAAAATGCAGGGCGTTGGTGCCGCAATGGCGCAGAAGTTGGCCGCCCTTGTCCCGCCCCGCCGGCGTTGGTGCATCGCTCGGCCGGGGAGGGCTCTGGTGATGAAGCGGTCGAAGGGTCACAACGTGGCTGGCGATGCGGTCTGGGAAGTCAGCCGGGCAGCGGCACGACTTGGAGTTCGGGAAGTTCCACCTGGCGGTGGATGTCGGACGCCTCCGCTGCACTCGCTCTGATTGGCGCTGTCGTCGGCAACATCGGACGGCTGACCGCAGACGGCGGGTACGACCGGCTCGAGGTGTAGGAGGACGCGTCACGCGCCAGTGGCGAGTTGACACAGGACATCACCAACAGGCACGGGTCGAAAACATCTTTCATCGGTACAAAAGAACATTCCAAAGAAAATGGAAAAGCCGCGTGGAATGTGTTCCACGCGGCTCTAATTCGAGGCTGAATCTATAAAGTCTGCC